>CAYQMP010000001.1:0-22925 GCA_964418615.1 uncultured Chthoniobacter sp.
GACGGCAATCCCCGCCGCAACAAAGGCTCGCCACCGGTCAGCCGGATCTTGCGCACCCCGAATCCGCCCGCAAGGCGCACCACCCGGGCAATTTCCTCGAAGCTGAGGATTTCCTCGCGCGGAACGAAGGCGTGATCCGGACCGAAAACCTCCGCCGGCATGCAATAGTCGCACCGCATATTGCAGCGGTCGGTGACCGAGATGCGCAGGTCGCGCAAGGGACGGCCCAACGCATCGGTCACCGCACTCATACCTGCCCGACGGGCCGGCCTTCGGGCGCGATGCGGGCCAGAGGTTGCTGACGAGCCAGATGCCACCCGAAGAGTTTCATGACGAGCAAGTGAATCGGCGCTTGGGTGATGCGGTAGAACCACCAAGGCAGCGCAGGGCTGTAGTTGAAGATGGCTGCCAGCACGCTCCGGCGGTCCGGGCTCTCGCGGAACTCCAGCCGCGCCGGGGCCCTCCCGTCCGGAACGTCGCCGGCGCGGGCGAGAAGACCGCCTGTGATGTAGTAGAGCGGACGGTCGGCCGACGAGCGGTTGCTCGAGTAGCTCAGTTCGAGCAGCGGACGTTTCACGCCGGTGACGCGGAAGGCCAGATTGAGGTGCTCATCGACCGTCACGCGCAGCACGCGCTTGAAGAACGAAGGCAACCACCGGGCGTATTCCCGGGCCACCCAGATGGCATCGTAACCCGGAGGCAGGGGCAGCCTTTGGATGGAGCAAACAAAACGTCCTTCCTCGCTGTGCACATGCCGCCGCGCCAGATGATCGTCGGCCTCCTCGGACGCCGCCTTCTCCGCGGGCAGCGCCTCGTCGAGAGCTTGGTCGAAACTCTGGGCTTCGATTCCCGCGCGCTCTTGCAAAGTCGGCGAATGGGCCACCATGGCATGGCGCAGACTTTCGACCAAGGGCGCCACCAGTTCGCGATGGGCACCGGTGATCATGCGCATCCCGAGCACGCTGAGCCGCGTGGGAATGAAAGGCACGGCCACGATGCAGCGTTTTTTTCCCAGCCGCGCGGCGGTGCGGCGCATGAGATCGACATAGGTCATCACCTCGGGACCGCCCAGATCGAAAGCGCGCCCATACATTTCCTCGCGCCCGACGCAAAACCGGAGCAGACGCACCACATCGCGCAGGCCGACGGGCTGGGTCATGGATCGCGTCCAATGCGGACAAAGCAAAAGCGGCGAGCGGTTGACCAGACGCACCACCATGCGGAAGGACGAGCCCTGCGGCCCGACGATCAGTCCGGCCCGCAGACTGGTCACCGGCACGCCGCGCGCGGCGAGTACACGCTCGACCTCCAAGCGGCTGGCCAGGTGACGCGACAAGCGCGCGTCGTCCGGAATGATTCCCCCGAGGTAAATGATCTGCTTCACCCCTGCCCGCGCGGCCGAGCGGGCGAAGTTATCGGCCAGGATGAAATCCATGTCTTCGAAGCGCGCCTGGGTCAGGCGGGCCGGGAGCATGGAGTGCACGAGGTAGACCGCATAGTCGACGCCCTCCAAGGCGCGCTCGGTCTGGAGCATGGAAAACAAATCGCACCGCTGCCAGCGGACCCCGGGCAATTCGGTCGCGGGCGTGCGCCGCAAGGCAACGACGTCGAAGTCATCGGTCAGCACGGGCAGCAAAGCCGACCCGACGAATCCGGATGCCCCGGCCACGGCGACAACCGGACGTTTGCCTTGCTCGGTCATTCCGCCATCAAACACCGCCACGCCGCGCAAACAAGCCCACGTAGCTCACGCCCGCCCGGCGGCGAGCAGGTAGAGCCAGTTGGCCAGCACGGCAATGACCAGCAGCCCGCGCCAGGGCACGCGGTGCCGCCACGATGGACGCCACGGTTCGAGGCGCAGCGCGAGGGTGATTGCCGCGTAAAGCGAGAGCAGGCCGAGGGCGGGTACCAAAAGCACCGCGCCCGGGTTCATGGCCCACGCCTCCGCGATTTGTCCGGCGGAAAGCAGGATGACGGCGCGTGTCGCCCCGCAACCGGCGCAGGGCCACGCGGTGCAGGACTTCCAGACACAAGTCCAAGGACCGGCACCGAAAGAAACGAACAGGCACCACACACCGCCGAAGACAGCCAGCGCGGACGCGCAAAGGAGCAGCGTCTTTTCCGGCTGGACGCGGACCGACCAAGGCAGCGGCGGAGGCACGGAGGCCATCGGATCCGGCTATTGCTGTTGCGCCGCCTGCTCGAGCAGGACAGCCATTCCCCCGGCGGCGGCGATCAAAGCAAACACAGCGGCCAGAATAAGCCCGCAGCAGACGAGGGTCGGCAGCAGGACAGCAACAGCGGCGCGGCCGGTGCCGATTTTATGCACCGCGGAAATGCCGATGACCATGACGATGAAGTTCCAAATGGTGGCGGCGAAAGCACCGCAGACCGGGAGCAACTGCAGCACCGCGGTGGCACCGCCGGAATATGACACCACACGGAAGGTCGCCTCGAACGGTCGGTTGGCCCCGCCGATGACCATGAGGGCCAGATGAATGAGCCCGCTGGTCACGAAGGCCACCGCGGCAAGCAAGACCGGCATGATCATGATCGAGCCGCCGATCACCGCGGTCGACCCGAGCAGAGCCATCATCGCCTCGTCCTGCGGGGTGGAGGCCGGGTTGATGGAATTGAGCACGGCCTGATAGACAAACCCGGCCAGACCGCCGATCGATCCGACAAGAACAAAGAAGAAAAGCGGCGCACCCAGTCCGCCCGTGATGGGCATGGCACCAAATGCCTTGGAGGGCTCGAGCAAGACGACACGGATGGTTTCGAAAAGCCCGGGGAAGAACCCGATTTCCGCACGGCGTTCCCACGGAATCCCGTCCGTGGCCGGCAGGGCGGGGGCGGCGGCCACTTCTCCGGAAGCAGCCTCCGGAGCGAGTTCGTCGATCACCTCGGAGAGAGGCTTCCAGACCGGCATGCCGTCGCGCCAAGCGAGATCCGTGCCGGTGAACTTTCCTTCCCGGTAGCCGGCGCGAACTTCCTCCGGCGTAAATTGTCCAAGCGATTGCCCCCCGCGATTGAGATGAATTTTCACCCGTTTTGTTTCCCTGCTGATGCGCGGTCGCGTCAATCACCAAGTCCGCACTCCGGAGGGCGGTGTTGCTTTTCCCGCGGCGGACAACGAAAATGCAGACCATGGCTTTGACTCCGAGCAAAGAACTGGACGCCACGTTTGCCTTGCCCGATTTCGCCCTGCCCGACGTGGTGACCGGGAAAACCACCGGGCCCGCCGACTTCGCGGACGGCAAAGCCTTGGTCGTCATTTTCCTCTGCCGCCACTGTCCTTATGTCGTCCACGTCATGCCCACCCTTCTGGCCATGGCGCGCGAATACCTGCCCGCCGGCGCGGCCTTCGTCGGGATCAGCGCCAATGACGCCGCCAACTACCCCGACGACTCACCGGCCCGGCTCAAAGACATGGCCGTGACGCAGGAGATCCCCTTCCCCATCCTCTATGACGAAATGCAGGACACCGCGCGCGCCTTCCATGCGGCGTGCACGCCGGAGTTCTACGTCTTCGACGGAGCGCGCCGACTCGCCTACCACGGGCGCCTCGATGCCAGCACACCGGGCAACAATGTGCCCTGCACAGGCGACGATCTCCGGGCGGCACTCGATGCGGTGCTGGCCGGACAATCCGCACCCGAACCGCAGCATCCAAGCATGGGCTGCAACATCAAATGGAAGTAGGCGCACCCGCGCAACGCGACGAGGAGACGGAAAGGCGCGGACCGACGCGGCACCACCACGTCCCGACGCACCACCATGGCGTTTTCCGCCTGCGTTACGGTCACCCGCTGCCCTTCGGCGCGAGCCTCGTGCCCGGCGGGGTGAATTTTTCCGTTTTTTCGTCCCACGCCACCGGATGCACCCTCGTCCTCTTCGAACGGGGAGCCAAACGACCCTTCGCGGAAATCCCTTTCCCGCCGGAATTCCGCATGGGCGACGTCTTCGCCATGATGGTCTTCGACCTCGACACGGCGAACCTCGAATACGGTTACCGCATGGACGGTCCGTTCAATCCCCACGCCGGGCACCGCTTCGACGCACGCCACATCCTGCTCGATCCCTTCGCCCGCGCGACAGGCGGACGCGAGGTCTTCGGGCACCACGGACGCAAGGCCGACATTTTCCCGCACCGCGGTCGCATCCCGGAGAACAATTTCGACTGGGAGCACGACCGCCCGCTCGATCTTCCCGTCCCCGAGTTGGTCATCTACGAGATGCACGTGCGCGGTTTCACCCGCCACAGCTCGTCCGGCGTGGCGCACCCCGGAACCTTCGACGGGTTGCGCGAAAAAATTCCCTACCTGCAGGAGCTTGGGGTGAATTGCGTGGAGCTCATGCCGATCTTCGAGTTCGACGAGCACGAGAACGATCGCGTCAACCCCGACACGGGCGAGCGGCTGATCAACTACTGGGGCTACAGCACGCTGGCTTTCCGCGCGCCGAAAGCGGGCTTCGCCGCCCGCGGCACCGAAGGACAGGAGGTCAACGAGTTGAAGGACCTGGTCAAAGCTTTCCACAGCGCGGGCATCCAAGTCGTTCTCGATGTCGTCTTCAATCACACCGCGGAGGGCGACGCGACCGGGCCGGTCATTTCTTTCCGCGGTTTGGACAACAAGACCTACTACCTTCTTGCTCCGAACGGCGATTACCTGAATTTCAGCGGTTGCGGCAACACGCTCGACTGCAATCATCCGGTGGTGCGCGATTTCGTGCTCGATTGCCTGCGTTACTGGGCGGCGGAATACCACATCGACGGCTTCCGCTTCGATCTGGCCTCGGTGCTCGGACGCGATTCGCAGGGCAATCCCCTGCCCAACCCGCCGCTCCTCGAATCGATCGCCCACGACCCCGTGCTGGCCCATTGCGAGTTGATCGCCGAGGCGTGGGATGCGGGCGGACTCTACCAGGTCGGCAATTTCCCCAATTACGGACGCTGGATGGAATGGAACGGCAAATACCGTGACGCCGCGCGACGCTTCCTGCGCGGCGACGACAATTCGGTCGGAGAAATGGTCCAGCGCATCATGGGGTCACCCGACCTTTACGAGGCGAGCGGACGCAAACCCGCGGCCTCGGTCAATTTCATCACCTGCCACGACGGATTCACCCTGGCCGACCTTTTCGCCTACTCGGAGAAGCGCAACTTGGAGAACGGCGAGCAAAACAAAGACGGGTCCGACGACAATCTTTCCTGGAATTGCGGCGCGGAAGGCGCGACCGAAGATCCGGAGATCCTCGCCCTGCGGCTTCGCTGCGCGAAAAACGCCATGGCGCTCCTTTTGGTCAGCCAAGGTGTTCCCATGCTCAACATGGGCGACGAAATCGGGCGCACCCAGCGCGGCAACAACAATGCCTACTGCCACGACATCGACTGGAATTGGCTCGACTGGCGGCTGACCGAGAAGAATGCCGACCTGCTGCGCTTCGTCCGTCTCCTCATCCACTTCCGCCGCCGCCATGCCAGCCTGCACCGCGAGGATTGGTTTACCGGCAAGGACTGCATCGGCAGCGGTTATCCCGACATTTCCTGGCACGGGGTGAAGGCCGACGAACCCGACTGGGGCGAGCACAGCCACTCCCTCGCCTTCATGATCTGCGGTCAGCACGACCATGCGATGGGAGGACCGGGCGAATTTTTCTACGCGGCCTTCAACATGCATGACGAACCGCTACCCTTCGAACTGCCTTCCCTCCCCGCGCACTGGCGATGGCACCTGCTGGCCGACACCTCGCGTCCGTCGCCCGGGGACATTTACGAAGCCGGACAGGAACCGCCGATCGAGGGGACACCGGTGATCAACCTCATCCCGCACAGCGCCGCCCTCTGCATCGGTCGCGAACCGCTCTGACCCATGGCTTCCACCTCCGCCAAATCGGCCAAACGCCTTTCCGTCATGGCCTGGATCGAGGACGCCTTCGGCGGCGTGGTCTTTGTCCGCCAGGCGCGCGACGGCCGCCGCTGGACTCTGCCCGGCGGCAAGGTCAAAACCGGCGAGGGTCTGATCAACGCGCTGCGCCGCGAGGTGCGCGAGGAAATCGGGGTCGACATCGCGGCGGCCGCCCCGATCGACATCCTCGACCGTCCGCGCTCCGGGTCGGTCACCATCCTTTACCGCGTGCTGCTCAAACCGGGGGAAATGAAACCCCGCCCGCGCGAAATCGAGAAAATCGGCATCCGCCGGCGCCTCCCGGAAACCAGCACGGAGACGGCCAAATTTTTCTGGCGCCGCGCGCAGCACAGCTTCGAGCCGCTGTCCCTTTTCGCGCAGACTTGGGGCAGTCGCCGACGCAGCGGCGCTTGAGCAAACTCCGGATCCGGCCGTGAAAGCAAAGCGTCGCGTCGAAATCACCGGCGGCGGCTTGGCCGGACTTTCCCTCGGCATTGCCCTGCGGCGGCGCGACATCGCCGTGACGATTCACGAGGCGGGCCACTACCCGCGGCACCGCGTTTGCGGCGAGTTCATCACCGCTTTGGACAAAGAAACGAAAGACGCACTCGGACTCGAAGTCCCACTGCGCGAGGCGCGACCGGCTCGCGGAGTCGTCTGGCATGAACCCGGACGTCCCTCCCTGCGCCACAATCTGCCCGAACCGGCTCTTTGCCTCAGCCGCCACCGGCTCGATGCCGACTTGGCCGCGACCTTCGTCTCGCTCGGCGGCGAGCTGCGGACCGGGCGCCGCGGGGAGACCGCACCGAGCGAGGGGCGCATCCTTGCCTGCGGACGCCGCCCCGCGCCCGGCTCGCCGTGGATGGGCCTCAAGCAACATTTCCGCGGGCTCTCCCTCGACGAAGATCTGGAACTGCATCCGGGCCGGCGGGCCTATGTCGGGCTGACGCGGGTGGAAGACGACCGGGTGAACGTGTGCGGCCTTTTTTCGCGGGACGGCGGCGGAGGCACGCTTGTCGAAAAGTGCCGCCAAGCTGGCTTGCCGGACCTCGCCGATCGCCTGCAAGCCGCGGAGGCCGACGAAGACTCGCGCTGCGCCGTGGCCGGCTTGGACTACCGCGCCCGCCGCGGCGGTCGCCGCGGCGTCCAACTCGGCGACGCGGGCGGGCTCATTCCGCCGTTCACCGGTCACGGCATGACGGTGGCCTGGCAGAGCGCGGCCCTTGCCCTTCCGCATGTCGCCGCCTGGTCCGAAGGCGTGATCGACTGGACCAACGCGTCGGCGCGCATCGCCCGCGAATCGGCCCGGCGTTTCCGTCGACGCCTGACCCTCGGCCGGACCATGCACGCCTGGGTGCTGCAGCCCGCGCGTCGGCGCTGCCTGCATCTCCTCCACGGCGCCGGCCTTCTGCCTTTCCATCCGCTCTATCGCCTGTTGCATTGAGTCATGTATCTGCACGGGCTGGCCACCGCGAATCCTCCGGCCGAATTCACCCAAGCCCGCTGCCTCGAGCTGGCCCGCGCGGCTTATGACAAGCTTCCCGGATTCGACCGACGGTCGCGTCTCACCCTTGCTTCCATCTTGGGCGGCGACTCGGGGGTGGAGAGACGCCAATTTGCCGTCCGCGATGTCGCGCGCCTCTTCCACGCGGAGGCCGACGAACTGAACGAGGAATTCCGCGCCACGGCCCCGCCCTTGGCCGTCGCCGCACTCGAGCCGGCCCTTCGCCACGCGGGATGCGGTCCACAGGAATTGGACGCACTCGTCGTCTGCACGTGCACCGGTTACCTCTGCCCCGGGGTGAGCAGCTATGTCGCCGAAACCATGGGACTGCGACCGGAGATCTGGCTGCAGGATCTGGCCGGCCTCGGCTGCGGTGCGGCCATCCCGGCCCTGCGCACCGTGCAGGCCATCCTCTCGACCCATCCGGAAGCCACGGTGGCCTGCGTGGCGGTCGAGGTTTGTTCGGCCGCTTTTTATTTGGACAACGATCCGGGGGTGATCATCAGTGCCTGCCTCTTCGGAGACGGTGCCGCGGCCACCGTCTGGCGGTCCAATCCCGGACCGAATGGGTTGCGATGCCACAGATTCGACACTTTCCACGATCCGCTCTCCCGCGACCGCATCCGCTTCGAGCAACGCAACGGCAAACTGCGCAACCTGCTGCATCCGTCGGTGCCGGCCTTGGCCGCCGGGGCGGTGAGCCGACTCCATCAACGCACTTGCGCCGGCGGGCAACCCGCGCCGGTTCGCATCATCGCGCACGCCGGGGGCAAGGATGTGGTCAAGGCGCTGGAAGAAGCCCTGCCCGGATACGACTTCGGCGCCACCCGCGAGATTTTGCGCCGCCACGGGAACATGAGCAGTCCGTCGGTTCTCTTCGCCTTGGAGGAAGCCCTGCGCGACGACGCGCCTTCCCGCGGCCGTGACTGGTGGCTCACCGCTTTCGGCGCAGGCTTCAGCGCGCACGCCTGCCGGCTTTCGGCGGATTGAAGACCTCCCCGCTCAGAAACGGATGGGGCCCGGTTCGGGCAACTCCATCTGGGGGCGCTCTTGGGACAACGCGTCTTTGATCCCCGCCGGCTCCGCCTTGCGCACCTCGGCGACCGGATTGGCCGCACCGCCGGCCGCAGGGCCCGCGCCATCCGGCAGCGAAGCAACCTGCACCGCTTCGGCGACGGGCACCTCGCCGTCGAGCACGGCCATGGTGGCCGGCGAAACGGCGTCATAGGGATCACCCGCCCCGAGCACCGGGGCGCTCGAAACATCGACCGGACGCACTTTGCTCAGGTCGACCGCCGCGGCCGCGCGCGGCCACTCTCCCTCCTCGTATTCTTTGACATAACTTTTGATGCCACCGGCGTGCACGCTGCAGGCGACGGCGGGCGCTTTCCCGATGCGCGCGTATTCCGTGTAGACCGTGGATTGGGTGGTCGGATCCTGACCGGGCGCGACCAATCGCTCGACGCATTTGTCGGTGGCCAGCTCGCCCGAGAGGCGGCAAATCTCGATTTGCTCCACGGTGACCGGAGCCTTGAGGGGCGAGGAGGGAAAATCCTCGCGGGACGCGTTCATCACATCGACCCAGACCGGCAAAGCGAGATCCTTGCCGAATGCTCCGCGGAAAATCTGGCGCGGACGGTCGAAGCCCATCCACACCCCGCAGGTCACCGCCTCGTTGTAACCGAGGAACCAGGCGTCGGTGAAATTGTAGGCCGTGCCGGTTTTGCCCGCCGCGCCGGCCACAGCCAGACCGTAGTCGGACATGGCCCGGCTACCTGTGCCGCGAACCAGCGCCTCGGTCAGCAGGCTGTGCACCTGCCATGCCGTGCTGTCTTCGACCACCTTGGTCCGCTTGTTCTCCCGCTGGTAGACCACCTCGCCGTCCGCGTCGACGATGCGGTCGATGATATGGGTGCGGTCCGGGCGCGTGCCTCCCCCGGGAAACATGGTGTAGGCCAGCGTGGTCTCCTCGAGCGACATCTCGCTCGTGCCGAGGTAGCTGTTGGCGTAGGGGCGGAGGGAGGATTCGATGCCGGCCGTCTTGGCCAGTTGTCCGAGCGCATCGAGGCCGGTGCGGAAGCCGACACGGACCGCGGCGGCATTCTTGCCGAGGACCAAAGCGTCGCGCACGGTGACTTCGCCCTCGTATTCGTTGTCCGCTCGCTCCACTCCCCACTCGCCGAGGATGCCGGACCCGCCGCCGATGCCGACCAAGCGGTTGTCGAGCGCCCAGTCCTGCACGACGTCGCCGGGAAAGACCCCTTTCTCGAAAGCGGCGGCGAACACGAGCGGGACAAAGGCGGTTCCGACCGGACGTTTGCCCTGCACGCTGCGGTTGTATTCGCTGTGCAAAAAGTCGCGCCCGCCGACCATAACGAGGATGCCGCCGGTGGCGTTGTCCAAGGCAAGGACCGCTCCCTGCAGATAATCCGGCGCCTTGGTATTGGAAGCCCCCGGCCTCGGCCGGTTGGCGGCATACTGCCGCGCGAAGTCGGCGTAGGTTTGGTTCGAGTAGCCGCGGCGGCGCTCCACTTCGTCGAGACGGCGGCGCAGCGCTTCCTCGGCCGCCTTCTGCATCGGGGTGTCCAGCGTGGTGTGGATGCGAAACCCGCCATTCATCGCGCGTTCGAAACCGAGCGAGGCGATGGCCTGCTGGCGCACGTAGTCCATGGCGTAGGATTGTTTCAATGGATCGGGACGCTGACGGACGGTGAGAGGCTCGGACACCGCTTCCTCGTATTGCTGGCGGGTGAGGAACCCGAGATCGCGCATTTGACTAAGCACGTAGTTGCGGTTGGCCCGCGAAGCCTCGGGGTCGTTCCAAGGCGAGAGGCTGTTGGGACTCTTGAGCAGACCGGCCAGGGTGGCGGCCTGCGCCGCCGTCAGCTTGGACGCCGGCACACCGAAGTATCCGCGGGCCGCCGCCTCGGCACCGTAGAGACCGCCGCCGAAGTAGACGCGGTTGAGGTAGAGTTCCATGATCTTTTCCTTGGGGAATCGCTCCTCGATGCGGTGCGCCAAGGTGATCTCGAGCAGCTTGCGGCGGTAGGTCCGCTCCTTGAGGTCGAAGGAATTCCGCGCCAGCTGCTGCGTCACCGTGCTGGCGCCCTGCCGGATCCGGCCTGCCGACCAATTGGCCGCGGCCGCGCGGGCGATGCCGAAGTAATCGACGCCGTCGTGCGACCAGAACCTCTGGTCCTCCGCGGCGACCACCGCATCGACCAGCACCTTGGGAAGTTTGTCATAGGGCACCGGATCGCGGTTCTGGATGAAAAATTTCCCCATCAACTCGCCCTTGCGGTCGTAAACCATCGAGGCGGACTCCATCCGCTCGAGGCGGTCGAGGTCGAACTGGCGGGCCATCTCGGTGAATTCGGCCCGGACAAGGAGTCCGAGGATTCCGGCCACGGCGATGCCGCCCAGCACGAGCAAGAGCGGGACAAGCCAAAGCCAGCGCCACGGCGAACGGCGGCGCGGGGCCTTCTCCTCCCATGAATAGTTACGGCGCGGCATGAAGTAACCCAGTGTGTTCCACAGAAAATCCCGGCTGGCAACGCCAATGGCCGCAAAGGGCCCGGCGGGACGGCTGGACAGGAAATCTACACCATTGCAGGCTCGGCGCCACCATGGAGACGCCGGATCCGACCCGCAAACCGATTCTCTACTGGGACGGCGACTGTAATTTCTGCCGCCGCTGGGTCGAACGCTGGAGAACAACGACCGGAAACGCGGTCGAGTATCGCCTTTTGCAGGACGCGCCGGCCGAGGTGCGCGCCGCGGCCGGCGGGGAGACGCTCGAGCGGATCGTCCTGGTGCGCGCCGATGGTTCGCTGGCCACCGGAGCGGCGGCGGCTCTCACCTCGCTCGCGCCGCATGACAGCGATGCACGCTGGACCCTCGCGGCCTACCGCCATGTTCCCTTTTTCGGATCGTTGGCCGAAGCTTGCTACCGTTGGGTGGCGGAACACCGCGGCTTCTGCGCCAAGCTCACCACACTTTTGTGGGGCCGCACCACGGAGAAGCCGGCTTACCAACTCTCCGGCTGGCTTTTTCCGCGGCTGATGGGCGCGATTTTTCTCAGCGCTTTCCTCTCGCTCTGGGTGCAAATCGACGGCTTGGCCGGCTCGCGCGGCATTCTGCCGGTTGCCGCGCAGATGGACGCGATCAGCGCGCACTTTGCCGCGAACGACCAATCTCTCCAGTCCTACGTGCAATTTCCCTCGCTGCTCTGGTTCGGCGCGAGCGACACCATGCTGCACGTCTGGCTGGCGCTCGGCGCGCTGGCCTCGCTCTCGCTCATCCTCGGATTTTGGCCGGCCATGGCCGCGCTCGTCGCTTGGGCCTGCTACTTGTCGTTCGCTTCCACCGTTCCCGTCTTTCTCAACTTCCAGTGGGATGCACTCCTGCTCGAGGCGGGGTTTTTGCTCATCTTTTTCGTCCCGTGGGTATGGTGCTCGCGGCTGGGATCCGTGGCTCCTCCGCGCTTGGCCCGCTTGCTCGTCTGGTGGTTGCTCTTCCGTCTCATGTTCGAGTCAGGGGTGGTCAAATTGCACGGCTACGACGCCACCGGGCGCAACACGTGGCTCGATGGGACGGCGTTGGACTTCCATTATTTCACCCAACCGATTCCCGTATGGCTGAGCTGGTGGTTTGCGCAGTTGCCATCATGGTTTCATCGCCTCTCGCTCTGGGCCGTCTTCTTCATCGAACTTGTCCTCCCTTTCTTCATCTTCGGTCCGCGTCGCCTGCGCATGACCGCGTTCTGGGGCTTCAGCCTGCTCATGCTGTTGATCATGGCGTCGGGGCATTACGGGTTTTTCAACCTGCTGACCCTCGCCTTGTGTATCAGCCTGATCGACGATGCCTCGTGGCCGCGATGGATGCGCCACTCGCTGGCGGCAAAGCAAACGCCGGCGCGCCCGGCGTGGCCCGCGCGGATCCAACGCGGCATCCTGCCGTGGGTTGCCGCTTTGCTCCTCGTGGTGACCTCTGCCCAACTGCTCATGGTCCTGCGTTGGGTTTCGCCCGCTACGGTCGGACCGGTGATCGGCCCCCTCGCTCCGTTCCGCAGTGCCAATTCCTACGGATTGTTCAGCGTCATGACAACGGAGCGCCCTGAGATCACCATCGAAGCCAGTGCCGACGGTGCGGTGTGGGAGCCTTACCGCTTCCGTTGGAAAATGGAGGAGGACGACACATCTCTGCCCTTCTTCATGCCGCACATGCCGCGGCTGGACTGGCAAATGTGGTTTGCCGCGCTGGAATACCGCTCTTCGGGACAACCACCCGCGTGGATCATGCCGTTGCTCGCCCGTCTGCAGGAAAGTTCTCCGGCGGTGCTCGGACTTCTCGAGCCCGGCGGTGCCGCGGGGATGCAACCTGCGTTCTTCCGGCTTCGCTTGGACAACTACAAATTCACCGAAGCGGCCGAGCACCGCGCAAGCGGCCGCTACTGGCTCGCCGAACCGCTCCCGCAATACACGATCGAAGGAAAGCTGCAGCGCTAACGCGTGTCCGGCGCCTGCAATCCGACCAGGCCTCCCCCGTAGCCGGTCATCTCAAGATAACCGCGCCCGCGCACAGCCTGTCCGGCGCGCGTTCCGCGGCCTCGCACGCTTCCCTCCCAATAGGCGATGGGTTGAAGAACGAGTTCCTGCGCATCCAAAGCGGCGACGATGTCCAATTCCAAGCCCAGCTTGGGAACACGCAGCGTCCACTCCACCGGATAGTCACCGCCGGTCTCTTCGCTCCTCCAGACACGCCCCGGGACGAGTTCGAAATCCTCGTTTTTCACCGGCACCGCAGTTCCTTGCGCATCGATCCACGTTCCGTGGGAAAAAGGATCGCGCCCGCCGTCCTTGAGACGGATCTGGAAAAGCATCAGCTCGGTGTTGTCCTCGAATTGCAGACTCAGCCAGTCCCAACCGGTCTGGTTTTCCGTCAGCTGGTTGGTCGCCCACTCCTGGTCGAACCACGACCATCCTTTCACCGCCATTTCGCGTCCGCCCAAGCTCACCGTGCCCTCGGCGGCCAACCGCGTGTAGGAATAGTAGTGCGAAGCGCGCCCTTCACCCGCCGACTTCTGGCTCACTCCATTCTCGCCATGGAAAACCGGATCCTTCGCCGCGGTGAGGTCGAGGGCCAAAGCGAAGTCTTTGTCCTTCGCCTCGAGCCGGAAACGCCCGGGCCCGGTCAGACGCAAGGTCCAGTCATCGATCCAGGCAATGCGATCGCCCCCGGAAAATCCGGCTTCGCCGAACGCACCGCGCGAAACCTTCTGGGCAAAGCGGAACTTGCCGCCGGAAATATCGGTCACCGCGAAATGCGCCAGTTTGATGTCCTCCACGGCGAACCGCGTCTCCGCCCCCTCCCCGCGGCGCACGCCCTGACGGAAAAAGGTCAGCTGGAAGCCCAGCTCTTCGCCGTCCTCGGCTGTGAGGTTGCCGGTGAAATACCACCATTCGGTTTTGAAATCCGGATGGGCGAAATGGTCGCGGGGGAATTGGTATTTCCACCCCGGCAACGACAGCGCCCAGTCGGGCTCCTCCGCCGTGGCGGCTCCCCAAGCCATCGCCGCGACGATCGCGCTAATAAAGAAACGACTCACGCGGCGCCTCCACCTCCTCGATTTTCTCAAGCTCCAGACTCGGCTCGAGCACGCCGCCGTTGTCTTCGAAGCGCGCGATGCCCGTGATGCGCACCCAACCCATCCGGGGCACCGCCACCGGTTCTCCGGTCACCTTGATGCCCAGCGGACGGGCATCGGCCGCGCAGCAGACGACAAACATACGGACCAGATCGAATCCGCCCTCCGCTCCACCGCGGGGCGGAACATATTGTCCGATGATCGACACCCGCTGGTTTTCGAATTCCTCGCGCAGACCGGGTTCTTGCGCGGCGAAGAGCAGGTCAAGCGTCTCCACTTGGATCGAACCGTCGGGCCCGCGGGTGAAGTATTCCACGCCTTCCTCCTGACTCTCGTCCCACGCCACGTCCACATCGTCGATGTTCTCGTCCCAAACCGGCGCGTCGTCCCAGTGGCCGGGCGGCATCTCGGCCGAGGGCAACTGCGAGACGTCGGTGACAATGCCGCGGTTCATCACCATGGCCTCGCCGAATTGGCTCGGAGAAATGAAGGCCGCCGCGCTCAGCGGAAGGAGCAGGACAACAAAAGCGAACAGCGCCCCGGCCGACAGGCGGCTGCGCGGTTCGTCCTCGTGGTCGTGATGGCACCCGCAGTCGTGGCAACCGGCATCGGTCTCGCGCGACGCCCACCACCACAAGACGGCGAGCACGAGCAAGCCCGCCCCGGCGGCGAGCACGTAGGGATGGAATTGCGGATGCAAATAAGACGCGACGCGGTCGCTCGACCAAAAGTAGAGCAAGGTGCCACCCCACAAGAGCAGGGTGATCAGGGTGAGGATCCTTTTCATCAGCCGCGGAAGTTCGGAATGGGCAGGAAGGCGCAAAGCACAAAAACGAGGAACGCCAGCCCCGCAACAAGAAAGAAGATGAAGCGCTTCCGGAAAACGAGCCCGTAAATGAAGACCAACTTCAGATCCACCACCGGTCCGAAAACCATAAAAGCAAGTTTCGAGGCCGAAGGGAAAGCGGTGAAAGTCGCGGCGACAAAGGCATCCGACGTGCTGCAAAGCGAAAGCAAGGCGGCCAAGCCCATCATGCTGCCCACGGCCAGCGCGCGGTCCTCGGCCAGCGGCATGATGACCTGCTGGTTCACGCTGGTGTTGAAGAGCGTGGCCACCGCCGCACCGAGGACAAAGAACACCGTGACATCGAGAAAGTCCCCCGTGGCGGCACGCACCGCCGCGGCGGCTTTTTCTTTCCCGCTGCGGTGGTCGTGATGGTCGTCCGCTACCGGATCGGCCACCAAGTCCGCCCTGAGCACGAAGCCGCGGCGCAGGAAATAAACGATGGACGCCATGATCACCGCCACAGCGAAAGAAAGCCCGATGCGGCAAAGCATCATCTCCAGCGGCCCCTGGCCACGGAAGGCCGCGTAAGTGCTGACCGCCACGATCGGATTCACCACGGGTGCGGCCAGCATGTAAGCCATGGCGTTGGAAAGCGGCAGGCCTTTTTGCAGAAGGCGGCGGATGACCACCACGATGCCGCACTCGCACATGGGCAGAACGGCGCCCAGCGCACCGCCCATCAGGATACCCGCGGCCGCATTGCGCGGCAGAATCCGGGCCAGCACCCTGGGCGGAAGAAACACGTCGATCACCCCGCTGAGCACAACGCCCATCAAGATGAACGGCACGCCCTCCAGCACCACGCTGAGGAACGAGTAAGCGAAATCCGGCAGACTGAACCAGAACCAGTGATCCATCGGAGCCCGAAGTTGAAATCAGAATGGCCTCAAAGGCAAACGGGCAGTAGACAAAGTCATCCCCCATGACATCCCCCGCCGCACCCCGCCATCACTTCGGATTCATCTTGCTGATCAGCACCGTCGCCGCGCTCGGCGGCTTTCTTTTCGGTTATGACAGCGGATGCATCAACGGCACGGTCACCGCGCTGCAAAAATCGTTCAACAGCGGCAGCCTCGGCAGCGGGTTCAATGTCGCCTCCATGCTCCTCGGCTGCGCGGCCGGCGCTTTCCTCGCCGGCGGCCTCGCCGACCGCTTCGGGCGGCGCACCACGCTGATCGGGGCCGGCCTTCTTTTCGGGCTCAGCGCGTGGGGCGCGGGCATCGCCAACGGCTCGGCCGAATTCGTCGTCTACCGCCTCATCGGCGGGTTCGCCGTCGGTGCGGCCAGCATCATCAGCCCGGCCTACATCAGCGAGATCGCTCCCGCGGCCTACCGCGGACGCCTCGCGAGCCTGCAGCAGATGGCCATCGTGCTCGGACTCTTCTTCGCCTTCCTCGTCAACTACCTCATCGCCAAATCCGCCGGCGGCGCCAGCGAGATCTTTTGGTGGGGCTTCCCCGCGTGGCGCTGGATGTTCTGGGCGGAGTTGTTCCCCGTGGCCCTTTTTCTTTTCGGGCTTCTCACCATCCCCGAATCCCCGCGCTACTTGGTGGCCGCGGGACAACCGCAGGCTGCCGAGCGTGTTCTCCACCGCCTCGGCGATCCCGAACACGCCGCCGCCGAAGTGCGCCGCATCGAGGCCACCCTCGAGTCCGACCAACGCCCGAGCCTGCGCGACATTTTCGACCGCGCCACCGGCCGCGTCCGCCCCATCGTCTGGGTCGGCCTTGCCCTTGCCGCGTTCCAGCAACTGGTCGGCATCAATGTTGTCTTCTACTACGGCGAAGTCCTTTGGCGCGCGGCCGGATTTTCCGAGTCCGACGCCCTGCGCATCAACGTGATCAGCGGCACGATCAACGTGGCCTCGACCCTCGTGGCCATCGCCTTGGTCGACAAATGGGGACGCAAGCCGCTGCTCCTCACCGGCTCGATCGGCATGACGGTTTTTCTCGGAATCCTGGCCGTCGTTTTCGGCACCTCCGCCGTCGGTGCCGACGGCACCCTTGCTCTTTCCCAACAGGCCGGCCTCGTCGCCCTGGTCAGCGCCAACCTCTACATCGTCGCCTTCGGCATGTCGTGGGGTCCGGTCATGTGGGTCATGCTGGGGGAAATGTTCCCCAACCAGGTTCGCGGCGCCGCCCTCGCCGTGGCGGGCTTTTCGCAGTGGACGGCCAACTTTCTCGTCACCATGACCTTTCCGTTTTTCCTCAAAGTGATCGGCTTGGGCGGCGCCTACGGTCTCTATGCCTTCTTTGCCTTCCTGTCCTTCTTCTTTGTCCGCGCCGCCATCCGCGAAACCAAAGGCCGCACCCTCGAGGAAATGTAGAGGGGGCCTTGCGGCGGGGGGCCATCTGCTTTAGTCTTTCCGTTCAGCTGAAGCCGGCCCGGCCGAAGCCCCATCCAACCATGCAAAACCCGCTCCTTTCGCGCATCCCTTGGGAACGCGTCAACTGGAAGACCAGCATCTTCCTCGCCGTCATCAATACTTTGGCCGTCACCGCCGTGCCGCTCTACATCTGGCACTACGGGCTCGATTGGTTTCTTGTCGCGCTCTTCTTCATCTTTTTCATCCTCACCGGCCTGAGCATCACGCTGGGCTACCACCGCCTCTTCGCCCACCTCTCGTTCAAGGCCAAAAGCCCCGTGCGCCTCGCCACGTTGCTTTTCGGCGCCTGCGCCTTCGAGAACTCGGTCCTTGATTGGTGCTCGGACCACCGCAAGCACCACAAGCACGTCGACCATGACGACGATCCCTACGACATCTCCAAGGGATTTTTCTGGGCCCACATCGGCTGGCTGCTCTTCAAACTCGGACCCGAGATGCCGATGGACAACGTCAACGACCTGAAGCGCGACAAATTCATCATGTGGCAGCACCACTGGTGCAACACCATCGCCTTTGTCTTCGGCCTCGGTTTTCCCACCCTCCTCGGCTTTCTCTGGAACGGCTGGGTCGGCGCCCTCGGCGGCTTCCTCATCCCCGGCGTCCTCCGCGTCTTCGCCGTGCAGCACAGCACGTTTTTCATCAACTCGGTCTGCCACACCGTCGGCCGCCAGCCCTACTCCACCCGCTGCAGCGCGCGCGACAGCGCCATCATGGCCCTTTTCACCTTCGGCGAGGGCTACCACAACTACCACCACGAGTTCCAACACGACTACCGCAACGGGGTGAAGAAAACGAATTTCGACCCGACGAAGTGGACGATCTGGACTTTGGAAAAGTTCGGCTTGGTCAGCGACCTGCGCCGCGTGCCCGACGAAAAAATCCTCCTTGCCGAAATGAACGAAGCCCGCCGCCGTGCCGCTCTCAAGACGGAGCAGCACGAAAGCATCGCCGCCGTTTTCGGTCACCAGATGCACGACATGTTCCATCACCTCAGCGAACGCCTCGCGGCCAACTACGCCGCGCTGGAGAAAGCCATGGCCGAAAAGGTGGAAGTCTCCCGCCACATGATCGAAGACTGGCGCCGCGAAACCCGCGAGTTCGCCGCCCTGCTCACCGATCTCGAACGGCGCTTGCCCGTCCCGGCGTAAACTGTAGCGTCGCCGTCCCCGGCGACGGCCGTTACTCGACGAACAACCGGCGGCGCGGACGCCGCCGCTACACCTCCACCGGCACCCCCGGCGCCGGAATAATCACCTCGGTCTGCGGGCAGACCTTCGGCACCTCGCGGGCGAACCAGGCCACGGCCGGCGGGTCGCCGTGCACCAGCACGAGTTTTTTCGGCTGCACCCGCTTCACGTAGTCGAGCAATCCGTCGCGCGTGGCGTGCGCGCTGAGCGTGAACTCGTCGAGTTTGCAGAATCTGCGCACCGGACGCCGGCGCGGATCGAGCAGCACTTCGTCCCCCTCCTTGCCGGCGCGTAGCCGCCCCGCGGGCGACTTTGGATCCGAGTAGCCGACAAACATGCAATGCGCCGCCGGATTCTCGAGGATCTTCGGGGCAAGGACGTTGGACAGCGTGTTTTCCGTCATCATTCCGCTGGAGATGGCATAAACGGTCCGCGGGAGCACGGGCAACCGCGCGATATCGCGTCCTCCGACCACCTCCATCGGCAGGCACTCGGCGAGTTTGAGATCGCCGTGGCGTCGCGGCGCACTGCCGCGCAGACGGTCGGTCACCGCGGTGATCTTCGCACTCAAGCCGCCGACGTAGAGACCGAAGCCGCCGCGGAGCGCACCGCTTTTTTTCGATTCGTAGAGTAGCGCAAGAAGTTCCTGCGTTTTGCCCAAGGCAAAAACCGGGATGAGCACCGGCCCCCCGGCATCGAGCGCCCCCTGCAGCGTGCGGAGAAAGCGTTCCTCCTCGGTTTTGCGCGTCATGCCCTCGGGCACCGGACTGTCTCCGCGCGTTGTTTCCATGACGAGCACGTCGATATTCTCCACGGGGAACTTCGCCCCGCGCATCAGCGTCTGGTCCTCGAAATTGACGTCGCCCGTGTAAAACACCCGCTTGCCCTCCGCACGCAGGAGCAGGCCGGTCGAGCCGAGGATGTGCCCGGCATCGAAAAATTCCCCGGTGACACCGTCCCCCAAATCGAACCGCTCGGCCAAACGCGCCACCTCCCAGTCGTCCATCGCCTTGTCGATCTCGCGGTGAGAAAACAACGGAAGCTCGGGACTGCCCAGTTCGTCGCGCTGGCGCATCATCACGCTGACTGAATTGTGCAGCATCACCTCGGACAAACCCGCGGTGGCTTCCGTCATGAAGACCGGGGCCCCGGGCGACTGACGCATGGCCAGAGGCAGACAACCCACATGGTCTTGGTGCGCGTGGGTCAGCACCATGGCATCGAAACCGCTTCCCCCGAGCAGCGAGAAATCCGGGGTGGAAAGCGCCCCCGTCTCGCGCGGATGCATGCCCGCGTCGAGCAGCACGCGGGTCTTGCCCGATTCGACCAGATAGCAATTGGCCCCGATCTCCTCGGCGCGGGTGAGATTGGTGAATTTCATGGTGTCACTTGCCGAACCAACCACCCGAGTGGCCGAAGCGGCCAAGAAGCAAGGCTGCGAGCAGGGTCAACGATGTCGGCGTGAACGGCAAGACGACTCTCGTGCTCCCGAAAATACCGAGAGCAAGCAGGGCAAAGACCAGCAGGGCGAAAAGTCCGCCCACGACTGCAGCTTGAGTCGATCGCCGTGCCGGGCCGACCACCAAGAGGAGGGCACCGACGGCCACGGCGAGCGGATACCACCACCCGGGAGAAAGAAAGAGCCGCCCGCTCCGCACGGCCTCCCAAGCCTGTGCCCATTGCTCAGCCGGCGTCACCGGCCTCATCCCCTCGCCCGCCACACGGGTGACGTCCGCCGTGGCCGGAGCGAGAACCATGACCTGACCCCGCACCGGTGACAGGCCACCCTCGCGTTCGAATTTTTCCGCGGCGACGAGCAGTTCGTTCATGGTCATGGTCACCGGTTGACCGGAGGGAAAGAAGCGGGCGGAGCCGGAGGAATCCAAAGTCATCCGCCCGTCGGGTCCGTCCAAGGCCGGCGGCTCGGACGAGACCTCCGACCAGCGCCAGCCATTGGCCACAGCCCACGCCAGGGCGAGAAACGAGGGCACTGCGCGGTCCCCGCTTCTTCCCGCCAGCCGAATTTCCCGCGGCCCGCTCTGCCCGAGCGGTGGGGCAAGAAAACCGCGGGCAAAACGCCCCGGCCGTCCGGCCAACCCCGGCACCTCGTCCCAACCGTCGCCCGGCGTGCCCCGCAGCGGCGTCCAACCGTTGCCCGGGGGCTTGGTCAAATCGAACCCACCGAACACCGGCATTCCCCCGGCAGCTTCGATCATCCGGGTGGGATCGCCGGACAATCCTTCGATACCGGCGCCGATGGCACCGAGCCGCGAAGCCGCCCGGGCGAAAAGCGCGCCGTCGAGCATGGCCATGCGCCCGGTGCCGGCCAGTTCGGACGCCTCTTCGTCATACAACACCAAAGTGAGCTGCGGCAGCTGCCCCTTGCCGCCGGAGTTGGCCGAGAGCCACGAAACAAAAGCACGCTCGGCCCCGTCGAAGCTGCCGCGAGCCATTTCGCGCTCGAGGAAAAAGGCGAGACCGGCGAGGAGCACGGCGATGCCCGCAACGGAAACCCACTTCATGACGCGGCCTCCCGAATAATTTTGTCATAGTTGGCCAGCAACGCCTCCAAGTGCCGCTGGGGCGGGAATTTTTCCCGCGCCATCTCGCGGGCCCGACGTCCCATGGACTGCAAGCGCCCGGGATCATCGAGCAGACCCAGCACGGAGGTTTGGAACTCCCGACGCTTGCCGAACGGGACAATCACGCCGGTTTCACCATCCGACAGCCATTCGCGTATTCCCTCGGTATCGAAAGCGACCACCGGTTTTCCATACGCCATGGCCCCGAGACCCTCGAGCCCCAAAGGCTCGTTCCACCGCACCGGCATGACGACAAGGTCGGCCTCCCGGTAGAGCAAAGACCACTGTTCCGGCGTGGGCTCCCCGACGATGCGCACACGGCTTCCGAGGGCGCGGCGACGGACGTGCGCCTCCAACATCTCACGCTCCTGCCCGCCCCCGGCGAAGACCAATTGCACGTCGCGCGGCAGTTCGTCGGCCATGCGGACCACCATCCAGACGCCCTTTTGTCCGAGCAAGCCGCCGACGTGGAGTATGGTGCGCTGCGAAGTCAGTTCGCCGTGTCGTGTCTGCGGGGGAAGCGGAGCGTAGGGCGGCAGGCTGGCAATCTTCTCCTCGGGGATTCCATTGAGCACGAGCTGACGACGCACCGTTCCGCTCATCACCTGCAGTCCGTGCAGGGAGGACAAGGCCGCCAAACTGCGTCCCACCGCTTTGTAGCGCATCCAATTGATCGCGGGGTTGACCGAGCCGCATCCGCGGAGCAGATGAGACGCGCAGCAAGCGCGGCCGTGCGGGCGCCGGCAAGGCGCGGCCGGACGCCGCAAGGTGAGGCGCCGGCCGGAGCAGTAAAAATCATGATTGTGGACAAAGCGGACCGTGGGCTTCCGCGCCGCCAGCCAGCCATCGAGCAAGGTATTACCCACCCCGTGAAGCTGGATCACGTCCGGGGCGAAGTCCTCGATGATGGCCTCCAACCGCAAGGCATTCCGGTCCCGCGGCATAAGGCGCCGGTCGAGGTCGTCATAGATGTAACCGGTGCCCTCGAGCTTGCCGGCGCCGCGTCCGTGGACCAGCGCGACTTCGTGCCCCGCGGACCGCAACCTGCGGATCGTGTCGATGACCAAGCGGTTCATGCCCCCGCCCTTCGGCACCGCCGAGCGGTTGAAAAACAAAATGCGCATAGCCTTACGGGTGCGAAGCGAGCAGCGTGCGCGCATGCGCCACAGCCGAGGCGCTGTCCTGCCCCCCGAGCATGCGAGCCAGCTCCGCCACACGCTCTTTGTCGCGCAGCTCGCCCACCGCGGTGGCGGTGCGCCGGCCGTCGAATTCCTTGGTCACGGCAAACTGACGGTGCGCCGCCGCGGCAACCTGCGGCAGGTGCGTGATGCAGAGCACTTGGTGTGCCTTGGACAAGGCGCGCATCTTTTGCCCGACCTTCACCGCGACCTCGCCACCGACGTTGGCGTCGATTTCGTCGAAGACGAGAAGCGGAACGCCGTCCTGCCCGGCCAGCACGGATTTGAGCGCGAGCATGACGCGGGAAATTTCCCCGCTCGAGGCGATGGCCCGCAGCGGTTTGGCCGGCTCGCCGGGGTTGGGGGCGAATTCAAATTCGGCCAGTTCGGTGCCGAGTGCGCGCGCCTCGGACAACGGCTCGAGCTGTACGCCGAATTCAGCACGGAGAAATCCCAGCTCGCGCAACTCCTTGGTCACCGCTTTGGCCAAGGCCGGTGCCGACTTGCCCCGCGCCGCGGAAAGCGACTTGGCCAGCTTGGCCGCTTTGGCCGCGGCGGACGCTTGCTCCTTTTCCAAGGCGGCAATCTTCTCCCCGCGCGTCTCGATGTCTTCGAGGTCTTTGGCCGCCTTCTCCCCGCGCGCCATCACTTCCTCGACCGATCCGCCGTATTTGCGTTTGAGCGAC
>CAYQMP010000002.1:0-1229 GCA_964418615.1 uncultured Chthoniobacter sp.
GCACGGCCAGCGAAGTGACCGACAATCTTGCCTGCAGCCAGCTCGGCGGCGACTTCCTGCGCCATGTCGGCATCGTTGTCGTAGACTTCGTAAACGGCATGGAGAGCATTTAGTTCGTCACGGACCTGCATGGGCGAAAACGCGGGACCCAAGTAGGAGCCCTGCTGACTGTCAGCGGACTGCGGCGTGCGGGGGTTGTCCATCTGCTGATACCAGCACCAAAGTGCGGCCCCGAGGGCGCCGCCGGCATCGCCCGCCGCGGGTTGGACCCAGATGTTTTCGAAAGGTCCTTCGCGCAGGATGCGTCCGTTGCCGACGCAATTGAGAGCGACGCCACCGGCAAAGCAGAGGTTCTTCAAGCCGGTCTGAGCATGCACGTGCCGAGCGATGTTGAGCATGGCTTCCTCGGTGACGAGTTGGATGCTCGCGGCCAAATCCATATCACGCTGGGTCGGCTCACTGTCCGCTTGGCGCGGCGGCCCGCCGAACAACCGGTGGAATCGGTCATTGGTCATGGTGAGACCCTGACAATAATTGAAGTAGTCCATGTCGAGCCGGAAGGAGCCATCGTCTTTGAGGTCGATCAAATGCTTCCGGATGAGGTCGGCAAAGCGCGGCTCACCGTAAGGCGCGAGGCCCATGAGTTTGTATTCGCCGGAGTTGACCCGGAACCCCGTGTAATAAGTGAACGCGCTGTAGAGCAGCCCGAGCGAATGCGGAAAGCGCACCTCGCCGCGCAACTCGATCTTGTTCCCTCGGCCCGTGCCCCAACTGGTCGTGGTCCACTCACCCACCCCGTCGAGCGTGATGATGGCCGCTTCCTCGAACGGGCTGGGAAAAAAGGCGCTGGCGGCATGTGATTCGTGATGCGTGCAGAAATAAATCGGGCCGGTGTAGTCGTCGCCGAGTCCGCGATCAATTTCCCGGGGAAGGTGCAACTTTTGCTGCAACCATTGCGGCATGGCACGGAAGAACGAGAACAAGCCACGCGGGGCGAATGCGAGATAGGTCTCGAGCAGGCGCTCAAACTTGAGCAGCGGCTTCTCGTAGAAGACGACAGCATCAAGATCGGCCGCTTTGATACCTGCCTCGTCGAGACAGTAGCGCACGGCGTTTTCCGGGAAACGCTCGTCATGTTTTTTGCGCGTGAATCGCTCTTCCTGCGCCGCAGCGACAATCTCTCCATCGCACACCAGCGCCGCTGCGCTGTCGTGGTAGAAGGCGGAGAT
>CAYQMP010000002.1:1329-21487 GCA_964418615.1 uncultured Chthoniobacter sp.
ATCATGTGGGTGCACTCGACGATGTTGTAGGAGCGGCTATCGACCCAGAAGTTGATGTCGGCCGCCGTGCCGAGAGGATTGTCGGCAGCGAATCCGGTGAAAGCTGCGACGTAAAGTCCCCTCGCCTTGGCCTCGTGCGCGGCTTTGACCACGTTGGGTGATTTTCCGCTGCTACTGATGAGGATGAGTATGTCTTGCGGGTTGGCGTAGATCTCGACGGCCTTGGCGATCCAGTTCTCATAACCACAATCGTTGCCCAGCGCGGTGATCAGGTTGGCGTCGTTGAAGGCCATGGCGCGGACTTTGCCCTGCTTGGCGAAGTCGGTGGCCAGATGACTGGCGATGGAGGCGCTGGCGCCATTGCCGGCCAGCATGAGTTTTCCACCGGCCGCCCGCGCCTCGACGATGCGTGCTTTGAAGCGCTCCATGAGCGGCGGCCACTGCGGGTTATCGAGCAGGCGGGTGTATTCGGAGAGGTAGGATTGGATGTTCATGCTACAAAGCAGGGAGCGGGGAGTTGGGAGCTAGGAGCCAGACAGCGGCCGGTGGCCGCAGAGCAGGAGACAGGTAACGAGGGACCCGCCTTCGCACTCCGTGCCTACGGCGTGACAGGGGTCAGGAGACAGGAGACGAATGAATTGCCGCGAAAAGGCGCAACAGGGAGGAGGCTTAAAACTTAATTCTTACAAACTTAGAACTCCGCCTTCACGGCGCCCGCAGGAACGACGAGTTGCGGGAGGAGCTCGAGCATGGATTGTTCGGCGACTTCGGCGTCGGGTTCGCCGACGAGGGCGAGCTGCATGGAGCGCTGGCCCATGTTGCGGCGACCGGCCATGACCGCTTTCATGCGGTTGGTCGGGGTGGCGCGTTCGACGGTGACCTCTTGGCCGCTGACGCGGTCGTCGTTGATGACATACATCAGGTAGAACTCATCGGCACCGGCGCGGATCTTGTAGAGGTTGTAGGCGATGGTGACGCCGTTGGCTTCGGCTTTGCGGAGTTCGGACTTGGAGACAATCTCGCGTCCGATCATGCGCTGGCATTGCTCGGGCAGGTGCGGCTGCGCGTAGTGCAGACTCATGCGCTTGGGTTCCCACTCGGTGAAGATGAGGTGCCATTGACGTCCGCTGCCGTCGAGCCAGCTGCGCTGGAAGCCGCGGTCGTAGCGCAGCATTTCCTCGACGCGCTCGCCGAGTTCTTCGTCAACCTCGCCGCGATCCGGATCGGCCGAGGCAACAGTCCAAGCCGGGGCGCGCACGGCGTTTTTGTTTTTCCACCAATACCAACCTTCGGATCCGCCGGCCATCAGCGCCATGACTACGACCGCCGCAACGCAGGCGAAGGCGGGCGATTTGGCGATGTGTCCGAGGCCGGACTGCATTTTCGCGGTGGCCAGCGGCTGGAGGGATCCGGGGATTTTTTGGAAGACCCAGCAGATGAGCCAGAGCACACCGATCGTGGCAATGAGAATGGCGAAGCCGGCGGGGTCGTGAAGTTTGTCGAGGGCGTCGGTGCCGCCATTGGCCACGGCGATGGACAAAATAAGCATGCGCAAAATGTTGAAGGCGTAGGCGGCGATCAGCCCGACAACGACGAGCGAAATACGGTAGCCCCAGCGCAAGGCATACAATTCGCCGAGGAAGAGCGCGGCCATGATGCTCGATTGGAAGGAGCGGATGCCGCTGCAGGCGTCGTCGACACCGAGCACCTCGCTGCCGACATCGATGGTCGTGCCATGGCACATCGCGGCGATACCCAAGAGTGGGAGGACCCACGCGGCGATTTGCGCGGCGAGCAGGCTCAACTCTTGGGTGAGCCAACGCTCGGGGCCGGTCGGCCACGGAATGGCGACGAGAGCAAAGACGTAAGCGAAGGACAAATGCCGCACCCAAGGCCATCCGCCGGCGATGGCGGTGAGCGCCACACTCGCGGCGAAAGCGGCGGCGCCAAGTCCCCAGAGGACAACGCGCCAGTCGGGATAAGCCCCCGCGATGAGGATGCCGAGCGCGGCGGGAACGATCAGCGCGAGCAAGACCAGCCAACTGGCAACAAGCAGCAGTCCCCGCGCGGGTTCGGCGGCAGGGCGCGTGGTCCAGCGCTGCCAAAGAATCCATCCGGCCAGCAGCGGGATGAACCAACCGTGCGAGTATTGTTCGTTGGCCTCCCACTCGCCGGTGAGGATGAAGAAAAGCCAACCCCACACCGCAGCCAGGGCGAGGAAGAAAGCGAGCGCCGACACGCCCGACGAGGCGGAGGCGGTCGGCGAGGATTCGGCAGTGGAGGTCATGGTTCGGTCAAAGCCGGAAAAGGAACACCGGGATGAAGCGGCGGACAACCGTTTTCAAGGCACGGCGGTGAAGACACGGTTGGCGTAGGCCTCGATCTCCGCGAGGCCGGGACGCGCGCCCTCCGGATACGGCATGATGCAGGCGGCCACCTCGTAGCTGTAATCGCGGGTGCCGGTGCGGATGAATTGCGCGAGGTTGGAGGTGTTCACGTAAACGTCGCTGGTGAAGTCGATCTCGACAGGCTCGCCATTGAGGTAGGAGCCCCAGAGCATGAGGGCGGGGCCGGCGGGACCTCGGAAAGGAAAGACATTGAAGGTCACCTCGCGGCCGCCAAGGCGGAATGTTTCGCGGGTGACTTCGCCCTCGATGCGCCAGCCGGCCCCGGGCATGCATCGATCCGGGCGGTGGTAGAGTTGGTTGGCGTTGCCGCGACGCGGCTCCCAATAAAAATGGTATCCGATGGCCCGCGTCGGCGTGCCGTCCATCGCCTCGCGGATGTAGGTGTATTGATCGGGCTGAAGGACGCCAAGGATGGCGGGAGGGACATTGTCATCGATGACAAACCCGGCGTCACCGACCGGTGCGAGCAGCGGCGGCGACGGAGGGGCGGCCAGACCGGCGCGCCACCAATACCAAGCATTGGCTCCGAGTAGGGCCGCGGCGCCGAAAGCGAGAGCCAAATAACCGGCAGCGAAGGAAGGTGTCCGCTCGGCAGACCCCGCTGCCGCGACGGAGGCGGGCGGCACAGGTGCCGCAGCTGGAGTCGCATCGCGAACCACCCTCTCGAGGCGCTTGCCGATGGTCGCCGCCAATCCGACGCCACCGAGCAGGATAGCCAGCACCACGTAACCCGCGGTGTCGTGCAGATCGACCACCGCTTGGTTGCCCCCTTTGATGCCGGCCAGTGCCAGCATGAGGACGCGGACTTGGTTGCCGACCAAGGCCATGACGAAGGCCACGACAAGCAAAACGATGCGTCCCCGGGCGCCGAGTCGCGTGAGTTCGCCCGCGGCCACACCGACCATCAACGCGGTCTGCAAGGAACGCAGTCCGCTGCACGCTTCCTCCACACCGACCGTGCAGTTGGGCAGCGTAATGGTCGTGCCGGCCGCCGTGGCGGGATAGCCGAGAAAATGCAGCAACCCCACGGCCCAACGCGTGACCACCGGCATGAGCGGATAGGCCACCGCATGCTCGAGGAACGTCGGCCACGGAATACCGACGAGCATGAAGAGCGTGGGGATGAGAAAAATTTTGAACCGCGAGCGGCCACCGGTGAGCCAAGCGACGGCGAGCGTGTTGGCCACGGCAAGGAATCCGATAGCCCAAAGGTTTGGACGCCAATGGATCGGCGTCTGACGGACCACTTCCAAGGGCAGGATGACGAGGAGGGAAAGAGCGATGACCAACCACGCCACCGAGCGGATGGCTCCGTGGCCCGGCGCCGATGACGAGGAGGGCGCGCCCTCGAGACGTTTCCACAGAAAGTAAAGGGCGAGCGGTGGAACGAACCATCCGTAGTTGTAGTCCTCCGAATTGGTCCACTCGCCCGCGCAGGCCCAGATCAGCCAGAGCCAATAACCGGCGACGAGGAACCAGAGAGGGTGGAGGCGCGAGAGCATGGAGCCGGGAGCGAGGAGCAGGGAGGCAGAGAAAGACCAAGAGACTAAAAGACGAAGAGACCAGAGGTGAGAAGGTGCGAAAGTGGCTTCGCCAAGGTAGGAAGGTTTACTTTCGCGCGAAGCGCGACTTTTGCACTTTAGCGGAGCTACTTTTTACCAGGCTCGGGTTGGTCAGAATTTGCCGGCGAAGGTCTGGATGAAGGGCAGGAGGTCGCCGAGGAAGCGGTGCCAGCGTTCCATCTGGTCGTAACGCTGTTGTTGGAATTGAGCTTTGGCGTCGTCGCCATCCGGAAGACTGGCGCGCAGGCGCTCGAGGTGCTCGTGGCCGCTTTCGATGTGCGGGTTGATCCGCGCAGCGACGAAGGCTCCGGCCAGCTTGCGGAGGTTGAGCACGGCGCCGAAGAATTCTTTGCGCTGGCCGGGTTTGAAATGTCGCTCGACGGCGCCGATCTGGCGCAGCCAGCGCAGGCTTTGATGCGTGCCGCCGCGGCTGGTGCCGAGACGGGCCATGATTTGGTCCATGCTCAGCGGTTCCTCGCTGGCGAAGAGCAGGCCGTAGATTTGCCCGACCGACGGGGCCAAAGAAAAGGCCGCCGCGGCGCGCTGGAAAATGGCCACGCACTCGCGCTGGAAGTCGTCCAGTTCCGGCTCGGGCGCGGGACGTGCCCCGAGAAAGTATTTTTCTTTGACCGCCATTTGACGGAACGCTGCCGCCCTTGGTCGAAGCCCGCGGGGCTTCACCGTGGTGGGAACAAAAATCGGGCGATGAATCGGCGGCGCCCCCGAGAGAGCACCGCGATGTGCTTAACAAAGCACGGAGTTCGTGTAGTTCAATAACAAACGAACATGATATGATCTCATTGTATCACGTTTGTTCGGGCACGCGTCCTTTTTGGTGCACAGGAAGATGGGGGGAGAGCGGGCAGCGGGAATCGAACCCGCATAGCCAGCTTGGAAGGCTGGAGTTTTACCACTAAACTATGCCCGCTGGAGAGACTAAGTGATCGTCGGCGCGGGCTTGCTCGTCAAGGCGGTTTTGCGGCACAACAACGTCGGCATGACCGATCCGCGCTCCGACTTGGACCATCGCGCCCTCTGGGCTTACGTGTTGCCCTTCGGCGTTTTCATGGGCGGTCTGGCCTTGATCTCGCTGGTCCAGTCATTCGCCCCGGCGGAAAACGCCCCGCTCTGGCTCGACGAGCCCAAGTATTGGGTTTTCCCGCTGCAGACCGTTCTCTGCGGCGCCTTGCTGGTCTGGTTTTGGAAAACATACGAGTGGGGTGCGAAGTGGCATGTCATTACCGCGGTCGTGGTCGGTCTCGTGGTGCTCGCGGTTTGGATCTCGCCGCAGTGGTTGCTCGGCGCCGAACGCCGCAACGATGGATTCGACCCGGGCATTTTTGCCGGCTCGGCCGCGCTTTACTGGGGTTCCCTCGCCCTGCGCTTCCTCCGACTTGTGGTCATCGTCCCGCTGCTCGAGGAAATTTTCTGGCGCGGCTTTCTCCTGCGCTACCTGATCAAGGAGGATTTCACCAAAGTCCCGTTCGGCACGTTCTCGTGGTTTTCCTTCGGCGTGGTCACCGTCATGTTCGGCCTCGCCCATTTCGGGCCCGACTTCATTCCCGCCCTCCTGACCGGAGCGATCTACAACCTGCTCGCGGTGAAAACGCGCAGCCTCACCTGCTGCGTCATCGCCCACGCCGTGACCAACCTCGGACTCGGTCTCTACATCATGCAGACCGGCCAGTGGGGTTTCTGGTAAACCGCCATCGGCGGCAGTTTTCAGCAGCTTCTTCAATCAGGTTTCCAACTCAGGCCTCAGCCCTTTTCTTCCTTGAACGCCGGCATCGCGCAAATCAACACGACGGTCGGGGACTTCGCCGGCAACACGGACAAAATCCTGCGCGCCTACCGCGAATTGGTCAAAGCGGGGGCGGATTTTGTCATAACACCCGAACTCGCGGTCTGCGGCTATCCGCCGATGGACCTCGTTTTCCGCTCGGGGTTCATTGCCGCGGCCGAGCGTCACGTCAATGCCTTGGCCGTCGACACGGGAGAGGTCCCGCTCATCGTCGGCACGGTCGAACCCAACGCCTCGCCGCACGGCCGTCCCTGCCACAACAGCGCGGTCGTCCTGCAAAACGGGCGCCGCATGGCCACGGCGCACAAATCACTGCTGCCCACTTACGACGTGTTCGACGAAGGGCGCTACTTCGAACCGGCCGGCGCGGTTGCCACGGTGGAGATCGCCGGACGCCGGGCGGGCCTGACCATCTGCGAAGATCTTTGGACGGCGGAATATTTGCCCCGCGACTACTACGGGCGCAGTCCGCTCCGCGATCTGGAAAAAGCCGGCATCGACCTGCTCCTCAACCTGAGCGCCTCGCCTTTCGAGGCCGGCAAACCGGCCAAGCGGCGGGCCATGCTCGCCGGCATCGCGCGCCGCCTCAAAGTCCCGCTGGTTTACGCCAACCTCGTCGGCGGCAACGACCAGTTGGTTTTTGACGGCCACTCGCTCGCCTTCGATGCCGACGGCTCCTTGGCTGCGGAGCTGCCGGGTTTCCGCGAGGACAACGCGCTGGTCGCCATTCCGCCTGCCGCCCCCTTCCCGTTGACCGAACACACCGACGTGGCCGATGTGCATGATGCGCTTGTCCTCGGACTGCGCGACTACCTGGCCAAATGCGGATTCCGGCAGGTGGTCATCGGCCTGAGCGGCGGGATCGATTCCGCGGTGACCGCCGCACTGGCTGTCTCGGCCTTGGGTAAAGAAAACGTCCTCGGCGTGACCATGCCCGGGCCGTTCTCGTCGCAGGGCAGCGTCGACGATTCGCTCGCGCTGGCCCGCAATCTCGGCATCGAGTGCCACACCGTGCCGATCGGTGGCGGGTTCGCGGCGATGGAAAAGCAACTCGCGCCGGTCTTCGCCGGCCATCCGCCCGACATCACGGAGGAAAACCTGCAGGCCCGCCTGCGCGGCATGACGCTCATGGCGCTTTCCAACAAATTCAACCGCATGGTCATTTCCACCGGCAACAAGAGCGAACTCGCCGTGGGCTACTGCACGATCTACGGCGACATGGCCGGCGGCATGGCGCTCATTTCCGACGTGCCGAAGACGATGGTTTACCAGTTGGCCGGCTACATCAACCGCCACGGTGAAGTCATTCCGCACAACACGATCGAGAAACCGCCCAGCGCCGAATTGCGTGCCGACCAGAAGGACCAGGACACGCTGCCGCCCTACGACGTGCTCGACGAAATCCTCCGGCTTTACGTCGAAGAACAGCTGACTACGGACGAAATCACGGCCAAAGGATTCGATGCGGACATCGTTCGCTGGGTCGCGCAAAAGGTCGACACCAACGAATACAAACGCCAGCAGGCCGCACCGGGAATCAAGGTCACCTCGAAAGCTTTCGGCATCGGACGCCGCGTGCCCATCGCGCAAAAGTTCCGGGCCTGAAAAGCGGCCCAAGGTGGATCGTGATATCCCATCGCGATTCATCCGACTGCCAAATCGCGCCGGGGACGGCGCGATCCACCTGACTGAATGGCCACATTTTCCTCGCCCCTTGCGCGCGGCATATCTACGTAACTCCCGATGGATCCGCTCACTGCGTTGCTCGTCGCCCTCGGCGCCTTCCTCCTCGGGTCGATCCCCACCGGCTACCTCGTGGCCCGGGCCAAGGGCGTGGACATCCGTCAGCACGGCAGCGGCAACATCGGGGCGACCAATGTCTTCCGCACGCTGGGCAAGCCGCTCGGCGTTCTCGTTTTCTTCCTCGACGCGCTGAAAGGTTTCGCCGCGGTGTGGTTGGCGCTGCGCTACGGAGGCGCATCGGCTTGGCCGGCCATTCTCGCCGCAGTCGCCGCCATCGCGGGCCACAACTACACGCCTTGGCTCGGGTTCAAGGGCGGCAAGGGCATCGCCACTTCGGCCGGCGTGCTCATCGCCCTCATGCCTTGGGCCGTGCTGGCCATCGCGCTTGTCTGGTTCGCCGTTTTCTTTGCCACGCGTTACGTGTCGCTTGCTTCCATTTGCGCCGCGGCCGCGCTGCCGGTCGCGGTGGGTGCGCTTTGGTATTTCGGGTGCGGCGGCAACGGGCCGCTCCTCGGCTTTGCCGTGCTCATCGCCGCGCTTGCCATCTGGCGCCACCGCTCCAACATCGAACGATTGATAGCCGGCACGGAGCACCGCTTCGACCGCAAACCTTCCCCGTGATGAATCCGCAAAGCATTTCCGTCATCGGCGCCGGTGGCTGGGGCAGCGCGCTGGCCCAATTGCTTTCCGGCCACGGGCTCCCCGTCACCATTTGGGCGCACGAACCCGCACAGGTGGAAGAAATCAACACCGCGCACAGCAACCGCCAGTTTTTGCCCGGCGTGACACTGCACCCCGCGATCACCGCCACGTCCGACATGGCCGTGGCCGCACGCGGCGACCTCATCGTGGTTGTTCCGCCGTCGCAATTTCTCAAAGGCGTGAGCGGGCAACTTTCCGGGGCGGGCGTCAAGCCGGGCGTGCCGTTGGTCTGCTGCACCAAAGGCCTCGAGCACCACACGGGGCGGCTCATGACGCAGGTGCTGGGCGAATTTTTCCCGGACAACCCGGTTGCCGCGCTGTCCGGTCCGAACCATGCGGAAGAGGTCGCCCGCGGCACGCCCGCCGCCGCCGTTGTCGCGGCCGACGACCATGCGCTGGCCGATCAGCTGCGCGAATTTTTCTGCACGGGAAATTTCCGCGCTTATTCGAGTGATGACGTCGCCGGGGTGGAACTCGGCGGGGCTTTGAAAAATATCTATGCCATCGCGGCGGGCATTTCCGACGGACTCGGTCTCGGCGACAATGCCAAGTCGGCGCTGGTCACGCGTTCTCTGGCCGAACTGATCCGCCTCGGCACCAAGCTCGGCGGCAAGCAGGAAACTTTTTACGGTCTGAGCGGACTCGGCGATCTCATCGTCACCTGCTTCAGCGTGCACAGCCGCAACCGCGGACTGGGCGAACGTCTCGGCAAAGGCGAATCGCTGGCCGACATCCAGAAGTCCATGGTCATGGTGGCCGAAGGCGTGCCCACGGCGCGCAGCGCGCACGAGGAGGCGCGCAAACGGGAGATCGACACGCCGCTGCTCGACACGGTGCACGCCGTGCTTTTCGAAGGACTCAGCCCGCGCGACGGCCTGATGCGTTTGCTGGCCCGCGACCCCAAGCGGGAGAGCGAACCGGCACAATGATCCGCAAGCACGTCAGCAGAGCGCGCCAAGGTTGGCGCAAGTGGGTCGACTCGGACAACAGCCTCGCCGCCCTTTTCTTCTTCCTCGTCCTCTACGGTTTCGTCATCTATCCGCTCGCCGGGGAAGACGGCAAGACGGACACCTTGGCGGCGTGGTCTTTTTCCGTGGTGCTTGTCTTGGGCGTGATGGCCACGACCAAGCACAAGGGGGCGCGTCTCGGCATGATCGTGCTGGCCGGTCTGGCTTTCACCTCGCACTGGCTGCACTACTTCATCCGCGAGCACGCCGTGCACGTCATCGCTGCGTCGGCTGCGGCCTTGTTTTTCTCGGTGCTCTCGTGGCTCATCATCGGCCGCGTCTTCCGCAGCGGCGGGATCACCATCTACCGCATCTACGGGGCCATTGCGGTCTATCTCCTGCTCGGCATCCTGTGGGGCGAGTTTTACATCCTCATCTACCTTTTCGAGCCCGGTTCTTTTTACTTCGATCCATCGACGCAATACGGGGAGCCGCCCATTTCCGAAATGATCTATTTCAGCTTCACCACGCTGACCACCGTGGGTTTCGGCGACATCGTGCCGGTCCACCCCGTGGCCCGGTCCATGGCCACGTTCGAAGCCTTGGTCGGACAACTTTACCCCGCGGTCCTGCTGGCGCGGTTGGTCACGCTGTATCAGAAGTGAATATATTCGCGGTTGCGCCCCGCAGCAGGCGGACATAGCGTGTGGCCATGACACCTCTGCTTGCCTTCACCGCGCCCGGCTGGCCGGAGATTCTTTTCATTCTCCTGATCATCCTGGTGCTCTTCGGTGCCAAACGCCTGCCGGAGCTGGCCCGCGGACTCGGCCAGAGCATCAACGAATTCCGCAAAGCCCGCGAAGAACTCGACCGCGAGGTGAAGAAGACCGCGGCCTCGCTCGAGGTCAAAGAAGCTCCGGACAAAGAGCCGCACAAACCGGCCTGATCTTACGTGCTTGCGCCGCGCGCCATTCTCGCGGCCGCGCTGGCCTGCCTGCTCATTGCGCAAGAGGGCCTGGCCGACCCGCCCGAGAAAATCGTCTTCGCCGCTTGGAATGTGCGCAACTACATGTTGCGCCCGGTGAAAACCGAGTCCGGCCGCATCACCACGCCGGCCAAAGCCCCGGAATCGGTCGCTGCCGTGGTGGAAACCCTGCGGCAAATCCGGCCCGACATTCTCGGCCTTTGCGAGATGGGCACGAAGCGGGACCTGGCCGATCTGCAAAGCCGCCTGAAAAAGGCGGGCCTGTCGTTGCCTTACAAGACTTGGGTCGACGGACCCGACCGCGACCGGCATCTCGCCTTGCTCAGCCGCTTTCCGCTCAAGGTCCGACACGACACGCGCACCGTGTTCCGCTTGGGCGGACTGCCGCAAAGGGTGCGCCGCGGCATCCTCGACTGCACGGTGCAGGTGCGGCCGGATTTTCCCCTGCGCGTTCTCGGGGTTCATTTCAAATCAGCCCGCGTCGTGCCCGAATACGACCAAGCCGCCTTCCGCCGTGCTGAATCGCTCCTCCTCCGCACGCGTGTCGAGAGCATCCTCGAACAAGCACCCGATGCTTCGCTCCTCGTCTTCGGCGATTTCAACGACACGAAGAACTCGCCGGTGGTCAAGGGCGTGGCCGGCCGCGCCGGGACGCGCAAATCGCTGACCATTCTTCCCCTCGCCGACCGGCTCGGCGACCAGTGGACCTACCGCTGGGACGAGAGCGACGAATATTCCCGTATCGACTTCGTCATGGCCAACGCACCGCTGCGCCGCCTCGTTCGCCGGGGCGGGACGCGCATCCACCGCGACAAGGATTGGTATGAGGCCAGCGATCACCGTCCGCTGGTCGTGACCATCGCACTGCCGGAAACCTCCCGCCCGTGAAAATTCCCATCCTCATTCTGCTCCTGCTCCCGGTCGCTTGCGCCTTTGCCTCGGAGGCGGACACCGAATGGGCGAGGATCGAGAAGCTCCGCGAGGGGCCCGGCAAACCGGCAGCCGACGCCCCCGAGGAAATCGTGCAGCGCATGCGGGCCCACTTGGCCGCGCAGGAGCGCGCTCTCGGCGAATTCATCCTGCGACATCCCGGAGACCCGAGGCGCTACGAGGCGGAAATCGAATATGCCGGGGTCATGTCCACACTGGGCGCCTCGATCCCCGACCGTTCCCGCGTGGAAAAATCCCTGCAGCGCCTCGCCGCGCTCGAGCGGTCGAAGGACGCGCCATTCGACATCCGGGCCGATGCCGCCTTCCAACGCATCACCACCACGATGCAAACGGTCAACCTCGCCGCGGCCGAGCGCCCCGGTGAAACCGCCCGGGCGAAGAACACCATACTCGAATCGGCGCAGAACTTCGCCGCGACCTACCCCGAGGACCGCCGCGCCGCGCGCCTGCTGGCCGAAGCAGCCACCCTGCTCGACGACCAGCCCTCGCGAAAACGCAAGGTGCTCGAGCAGGCGCAAACCCTGGCCCGCGACGGCGGGACCAAACAGCGCATCCAGGACGATCTCGTCCGGTTGGAACTGCTCGGACAACAACCGGATATTTCGCTCGAAACCGTCGATGGCGAGCGTTGGTCATTGGCCGCCCAACGCGGACGCGTCACCGTGCTCGTTTTCTGGGCCGGTTGGTCGCCGCCTTCGGTGGCATGGCTGGCGGAATTCGGAAAATTCGCGAGCAGTCTGCCGGACGGGCGCGTGGCCATCGCCACGGTGAGCCTCGATGACAAGTCCGGCAACGCCGTCAAGACGCTGCAAAAGCTCGGACTCTCCGCATGGCCGACCGCCTGCTCGGGGGCTGGCTGGGAAGACCCGCTGGTCCGCCGCCTCGGCATCAACGCCCTGCCCACCGTTTTCATCTTCGACAAAGAGGGCCGCCTGCGCACGCTGAACGCGCGGCAAGGTTACGAGTCGTTGGTGCGGCAGCTGGTTGCGGAGAAGAAGTAATACGGACGTCCATTTTGCTCGCAGGCTTTCATCGTTGGGTGGATCGCGATGTCCCCATCGCGATAGCTGAAGCGAAATATCGCGCCGGGACGGCGCGATCCACCCAAAAGGATACAGACTATCGAACGATGCTCTGGAGGTAGGGACACGCGGCTCGCGTGTCCGTTGGAAAGAGAGCGGACGAGCGGGCCGCTCGTCCCTACCAGATCAAAGTCACGCGCTGATCTCCCAGAACCGCCGCGCCGCGTTCGGCCAGCTTCGGTCTTCGACCCGCTTTCTCGCCGCGGCGCCCATGGCCCGGCGCAGGCCCGCATCGGCGCACAGCTTGCGGGTGGCTTCGCACAGCGCCGCGAGATCGCCACCCCGCGTGATGAAGCCGTCCTCGCCGTCGGTGACCAGTTCGCGCGGACCGCCCTGGTCGGAGACCACGCAGGGCAAACCGGCGGCCTGCGCTTCGAGGATGACGTTGCCGAAGGTGTCGGTCGTGCTGGGGAAGACAAATACGTCGGCGGAGGCATAGGCCGTGGCCAACTCCTCCCCGCTGAGGTAGCCGGTGAAAATCGCTTCGGGGAAAGATTTTTCGAATTCCGCGGAATACGGACCATGACCGATGACCAGTCCGCGCACCGGAAGCCCTTCGGCTTTGAGTTTGCGCACCACCGAAGCGAAGAGATCGAGCTTCTTCTCTTTCGAGACCCGTCCTGCGTAGAGGAGTCCGATCTCGCCGTCCTGCAGGCCGCGCTGCTGCCAAAAATTCCCGTCGCGACGCGAGGGATTGAACAGTTCGGTGTCCAAGCCTCGCGGCAGAATGTGGATGCGGTCCGCCTTGATCCCGCGCGCCTCGAGCGCTTTGCGGTAATCGCCCGAATTGACATAGACGATGTCCATCTGCTCGTAGAACCACTGCATGAAATTCCAGGTCAACGTTTCCATCCAAGAGTCGTCGGTCAGGATGCGCACGTATTGCGGGAAGTCGGTGTGGTAGATGCCGCTCGTTTTGAGTCCGAGAATCTTCGCCGCCATGAGCGCGCACAGTCCGATCGGACCCGGCGTGCTGATGATCACCTCGGTGAATCCCTCGCGCTGCACGTAGTCGACGATCTCGAGCACCGGCGGGAAGCTCAGCTTTTGCAATTCGTATTCGGGCAGTTCGAATTCGCCGACCGGCTGGAAGTTTTTGATCGGGATATTGCTCGGCGCCACTTCGCCCCGCGAGGTGGCCACGGTGAGGTCGAATCCCTCGGCCCGCGCCGCGGCGGTCATTTTGCGGATGGTCGTCGAGACGCCGTTGACGTCCTCCAGTGTGTCGGTGAACCAGATGCGCTTTTCGTTGCGCAGGCTGCCGGGAATTTCCCCGCAGGTGCTTTGGCAGAGCGGACGCAGCTCGGCGCGCCCCGGCGAGCGGAAGGCGTAAAAATACGGGGCGAGGCCGAGGGCCAAGGGGACGAGCGAGCCGACGAACTGCAGGCTCTCGATGAGACGCCCGGCCTGCAACTGCGCGATGAATTGCGAGAAGAAGCGGAAGGCGAGCTGGTTGACCAGCAGGTTGGCCGTGAGAAAAGCGCGGCGCTCGGGTTCGGTCACCCCCTCGGTTGCTTTCTCGATGGCGGAGCGCATGCCCGGCTTGCCCACCGCATCGGCCAGTTCCTTCCAGAGCGACGCATTGCCCGGGAGGGCCACTTCCCAGATTTTTCCCGTGGCGATGCCCTGGGCGAGGAAGCCGAGTTTTTCCGTCAGGGTGAAACGCGTGGGGTCTTTGCCCTCCATGAACCGGCCGGCCATTTTTTCGAGCAAAGCGGCGGCGGGCTTTTGCGCGTTCTGCGAAAGGCGCTGTCCGGCGAATTCGAAGATCACGCTGTAAAGGCTGTGCGCCATAACCAAGGGCCCGCCTCCCTGCCCGCCCGGACGACACCGGCCCTCGCGCACTGCGGCGAGGAATTCCGTCACCGATCCGCCTTCGGCTTCGGTCCACGCGCGGCCCTCGTAAATGCCGCCTTTGTCATCCGAGCCTCCGGTAAAAACCTTGCGCCAAGGCTCGTCCCAGAGCGGCGCGAGTTTGCGTTCCGTGGCGAAGCGATCGATGTCCGCCGGCGTGAGGCGCGTGAGGGCGAATTCGGCGACCTGACCGAGCAAGGGCGCGCGCAGGCCGTTGACCGTTTCGAAATGACGGAAGAGCAGGACGAGCCGCTCCCAATGGCCGACCGAAAGACGTTCGTCGACCGGCCAGAACGGATGGGCCACGGCATGGGCGATCCCCTGCTCTTTCAGCCAGCGCGCCAGCTCGTAGATGTCGCGCCGCAGGTTTTGGATCTCCGCATGCTGTGTTTCGGTGATGCCCCAGGCGAGGAGGTGCACTTTGACATCGTCCTCGGGGAAAAAGGCGGTGATTTCCTCGCTGAGGAATGCGCCCGGTTGTCCCGCGATTTCAAGACACCCGTCGATCGTGTCGTGATCGGTGAAGGTGACATAATCGAAGCCCTTGTCGCGCAGCGCCCGGTAGAGTTCCAGCGGTTCCGAGCAACTGGCCGGAAAGTCCACCTTGCGCAACAGCCAGTCGGTCGCGCGTGCGCTGTGACGCGTGTGGAGATGGAGGTCGGCCCGAGCCATGGATACCGGATCCTAGCCGGACCCGGGGCTCATTTCACTCCCCGTTTGCAGGGCCGGCGGCGCGAAGCGGAAGGACGAGACGGTATTCGCCCGGAGACAGGAGGGCGGGGTCGACGAGGTTGGCCGCGGCCCGGGCGCGCTCGTCGTCGCCATTGCCGGCGAGAACGGCGGCGATGATCGCCAACTGCCCGGGCGGGAGACGGTCGGCGAACACGGTGATGTCGTCGAAAATCTTGAAGGCCTCGGCCGGCTGGTCGTGCTCGAGCAGATTGAGGGCGTGGGTGATGCGGAAGGTGACATTCGACGGCTCGGCCGCGCAGGCTGCGGCGGTTTCCTCGAGGCTGACCTCCCCGTCCCCGGTCAGGGCCAGGTAGTGCAAGTAGTCCTGCACGGCGGGACTCTGCGGCGAGGCGGCCCGGGCGCGCTCGAGCGAGGAGGCGAGCAGGGAAGCACGGCCGCGGCGGCTGAAACGGTCGCGGGCCACGCGGAAGACATAATCGGCCACCGCGGGATCGCCGCAAAGCTCGGCCAGTTTCTCATCGACCACATTGCCGGCACCGAGCCCGTCGCCGGTCGGAAGAATGAATTCGAGCCGGCGCGCCTTGGCCGCGGCGTCCATCGCTTCACGCAGGGCGGCGGCCCCGCCTTGCGGACCGCGTCCGCGGGCGTATTCGGCGCGTGCTTTGGCGGCCATGCGGATGTCGGCATCGACATTGCCGCCGGCCTCGACCGCACCGAGGACGGCGTCGAGATTCTCCATGGCGAAGAGCGCTTCGGTGCGAGCCCCGAAAGCGGCGGTCGACTCGCCGGCTTCCTGCGCGGTGATCAAAGTGAGCGCCTCTTTGGGCATGCCCGCACCGGTCAGCCAGAGCGAATAGGCGGCCCGTCGCTCGAGGGGGGCCGCATCGAAAACCGGGCGCAATTGCTCGTGGATTTGCGGCGGTGTTTTTTGTCCGGACCGCACGAGCACAGCCGCCGCGGCGAGCAGCGCGGGGTTGTCCGCTTCGACTTTTTCCATCGCCGCGGCGGCCCAGCGCTGGCGGTTGGCCGGGGCGGCGTTGACCTCGTTGATGGCGAAGGCCAGAGCTTCTTTGCGCAGCGGCGTGTCGATAAGGCCGTCGATGATTTCCACCACCTCCGCCGAACCGGCCACGGCTTCGGCGCTGGGGTTCTTGCCCGGTCCGAATTCCGGGCGGTAGCGCTGGACAAGGAGGCGGGCCAGATCGAGTTGGAAGGCAGGATCGTCGGACGTTGCCGCGGCCGCCCGGGCCTCGGTGATGGCACTGTCGATGTCGCCTTGGCGCAGTTGGCGCGCGGTGCGCAACGCACCGGCCTCGGCGGAACGGCCGGATTCTTCCAGCGCTTCCACCGCCTCGGTGAATTGCGTTTCATCCCCGTAGCGCGTGGCGATCTCGGCCCGGGACTGGAGGTCTTCCGGAGTCAGGTCGGTCTTCTGCGAAAGCTTCTCGTAATGGTCGAGGGCACTGGCCCGGCCCATGGCCGCCTCGATGGTGCCGAGCACGCGCAGAACTTCGGGATCATCGCCGCGCAATTCCTTGGCCGAGTTGATCTGCAACCAAGCCATGCGGTAGTTGGCCTTCTCGAAATTGTCCTTCGCTTTCGCGGCGAGATCACGCGCCCGCCAACCGGTGAAAAACTGATACCCCACCGCACCGACCGCACCGAGGACGACAGCCGCGATGGCGAGAATGGCCAGCACCCGGAGCAAAAGCTGGCGGCGGCGCTTTTTGGAACTGGAACTCATGACCAAACCAACCCTCAGACCATCATGCCCGCGGCAACCGTTTCGTGGGTGCCGGGATCAACGAGGACGAAGGAGCCGGTCAGGCGGTTGCGGCGGTAGCTGTCGTGGAAGAGCGGGGTCGCGGTGCGCAGGGAGACGCGGCCGATGTCGTTCATGCCGAGGGTCGGCACGCCTTCCTTTTTGTGCAGCGTCTCGATGTCCACCTGGTAGCGCAGGTCCTGGATGATGGCCTTGGTTTCTTTGGTCGTGTGACGCAGGAGGTATTTGCCACGCGGCTCCATCGGCTTTTGCGAGAACCAGCAGACCATGGCCTCGACATCCTGACCGGAATTCGGGGGGTTGTTCGCTTTGACCAGCATGTCGCCGCGCGAGATGTCGATCTCGTCCTTCAATGTCATGACCACGGACTGCGGGGCGAAGGCCTCGGGGAGTTCTTTGCCGCCGGGGAGGTAGATTTTTTCGATCGTGGTGGAGAAGCCCGAGGGCATGACACTGACCGCGTCGCCGGGTTTGAAAACGCCGCCGGCCACGCGCCCGGCGTAGCCGCGGAAGTCGTGGTGCTCCTTCGACTGCGGACGGATGATCCACTGCACGGGGAAACGGGCATCGACGTGGTTGTCCACCCCGCCGGTGTAAACGGTCTCGAGGTGGTAGAGGAGCGACGGCCCCTTGAACCACGGCATTTTGTCCGACTTCTCGACCACGTTGTCGCCGTTGAGCGCGGAGAGCGGGATGGCCGTGATCTCGGCGATGTCGTCGAGGCGCGAGGCGAACTCGTGGAAATCCTGCACGATGCGGTGGAAGACGGACTCGCTGTAGTCGACGAGGTCCATCTTGTTCACGGCCAACGCGAGGTGGCGGATCTTGAGCAGGTTGGCCACGAAGGAATGGCGCTTGGTCTGCTCGATGACGCCTTTGCGCGCGTCGATGAGAATGATGGCGAGGTCGGCCGTGGAAGCCCCGGTCACCATGTTGCGCGTGTATTGGATGTGGCCGGGGGTATCGGCGATGATGAATTTGCGGCGCGGCGTGGCGAAATAACGGTAGGCCACATCGATGGTGATCCCCTGCTCGCGCTCGGCGCGGAGACCGTCGGTGAGCAGCGCGAGATTGACCACCGCATCGCCGCGGCGGCGCGAGCTTTCCTCCACGGCGCTGAGCTGGTCCTCGAAAATGCTCTTCGAGTCGTAGAGCAGGCGTCCGATGAGGGTCGACTTGCCGTCGTCGACGGATCCGGCGGTGGCGAAACGGAGAAGGTCCATCAGAAATAGCCCTCCTTCTTGCGGTCTTCCATCGCGGTCTCGGAGCGTTTGTCGTCGGCCCTCGTGCCGCGCTCGGTCTGGCGGGCGGCGGCGACCTCGGCGATGACTTCGTCGAGGGTGGCAGCTTTCGATTCGACCGCGCCGGTGCAGGTCACGTCGCCGATGGTGCGGAAGCGGACGACGCGGCGTTCCGGTTTCTCCGTTTCGAGCATGGTGATGTGCTCGGACACGGCGAGGAGCGCTCCGTTGCGCTCGAAGACCTCGCGCTCGTGCGAAAAATAGAGCGAGGGCAATTCGATTTCCTCGCGCTGGAGATACATCCAGATGTCCATCTCGGTGAAGTTGGAGAGCGGGAAGACGCGGAAGTGCTCGCCGGGGTGATGGCGTCCGTTGAAAAGATTCCACAGCTCCGGGCGCTGGTTTTTCGGGTCCCATTGTCCGAAGTCGTCGCGGTGGGAGAAGAAGCGCTCTTTGGCCCGGGCTTTCTCCTCGTCGCGCCGTCCGCCCCCGAGGCAGGCGGTGAATTTGTGCTCCTCGATCGTGTCGAGAAGGGTGACCGACTGGAGAGCGTTGCGCGAGGCGTGCGGGCCTTTCTCTTCCTTGACCCGGCCCTTGTCGATCGAGTCCTGCACGTGGCCGACGACGAGGCGGGCGCCCAGTTTGTCGGCGAAGGCGTCGCGGTAAGCGATCGTCTCGTCGAAGTTGTGGCCCGTGTCGATGTGGAGGAGCGGGAAAGGAATTTTGGCCGGCCAGAAGGCCTTGGCCGCGAGGTGGGCCATGACGATCGAATCCTTCCCGCCGGAGAAAAGAAGCGCGGGGTTTTGGAACTGCGCGGCGGTCTCGCGCAGGACGAAGATCGCTTCGGCCTCGAGTTGGTCGAGATGGTCTAACTGGTAGTGCGGCATGGGACGCGTCCGGTCGCCCGGCTTTTCCGGTAGATTACTCCCCCCGGCGGCCGTCCGCGACGGACCGCCAATACGCGAGCAAATCGGCCGCACACTGATCGACGGAAGAGGCCTGTGTGTCAAGAACAAGCGCCGGATTTTCCGGTTCCTCGAACCCGCTGTCCTTCCCGGTGAATTGGCCGATTTTCCCTTCTTTGGCCTTGGCGTAGAGACCCTTGGGATCGCGCTGCGCACAGGTCTCGAAGTCGGCCTTCACGTAGATCTCGTGGAAATCCGGACCGATGATTCCGCGGGCCGCCGCGCGGTGACGGCGCAAAGGGGTGATGACGGACACGAAGACGATGATCCCCTGCCCGGCGAGGAGCTTGGCCGTCTCGGCCACGCGGCGGACGTTTTCCGTGCGGTCTTCGTCGGAAAAACCGAGATTGCTGTTCAACCCGGTGCGCAAATTGTCGCCGTCGAGGATGACGGTCATGCGCCCGTCGCCGTGCAGGACGCGCTCGACTTCATTGACGATGGTCGATTTGCCCGAGCCGGAGAGGCCGTAGAGCCAGAGGACGATGCCTCTTTGCTGGAGGAGCTTTTCCTTGGAAGCGCGATCGAGGAACCGGCGCGTTTCGGGGTGGATGTTGGTCATGGACGGCGGCGTTTGACGCGGTAGGTTGCGGTCCGCTCGCGCACATGGAAACCCAATTCGGGGAACCGGCCCTTGTTCCGCTTCATCTGCCCGGTCAGCCGCCGGACCGGGACCCCGCAAGTGGCCGCCAAATCCGTATCGGGAATGACCGCGGCATCGCGGATGTGACGGGCGGGGATCTTCATTTTGATCGGGAAGTGAAGGCTACAACTCTTCCGCCATCCTTCAAGCCGTGCGAAGTTCAGGCGACCCGCTCGAGAAGCGGCTGCAACAGCACCGCTGCTGCTCGCCACGGTGATCGTCATGATCAAGGACATGGCCGCCCGCCTTCGGATGAAGACGCAGGTTTTTCCAAGGGCAGAGCGGGAGGATGTTCTGAACGAAAAACGCCCTGATGGTCCGCCGGTGCTCAGGGCAGCTCGAGGACCCTGCGCCAGAAGGTGGCGGAGGGTGAGCCGGCGGGGCGGTTGACCTCGAGTTCTTCGCGGACGCGGCCGTCAGGGAGCAGGACCTCGGAGACGCTTTCCCAGAGGACGGGGGTCCAGGTTTGGAGGTTGGTGCTGGTTTGCCAGGTTTCGAGGACGTCGTGGGCATCGGGATTGACCTGCTGTTCCATCAGGCCGGACGACGCGCTGGTGCCGATGAAGGAAAATGGCTCCGCGAACGGGTCCGGAATGCTGGGGTTCGACCCGCGGAACCACTCCTCGAGGTTGGAGTAGGCGTCCCCGTCGGGGTTGCCGCCGGGGCTCAGGTCCGCGCCGGACGCCAGGCCGAACGAGGCCATGTATTCGGCAAACCCGTTGATCCGGAAGGCGCGAGCCGGGTCTTCGAAAGGGATGGGAAAAACCTGCGCGCTCGTCTCCGGCGGATCGGCGGGACTGA
>CAYQMP010000003.1:0-20960 GCA_964418615.1 uncultured Chthoniobacter sp.
GCACCGAGCAGTCGCGCTCGTGCAAATGGAGCACGCCGCCGTGCGAGTCGCCGAGAATCTGCACCTCGATGTGCTTGGCCCGGGGGATGTATTTCTCGAGGAAAACAGCCGGATTGCCGAAGGCGCGTCCGGCCTCGTTGCGGGCCTCGTCAAGGAGCGGAGCGAGGTCGCTTTCCTTGCGCACCACGCGCATGCCGCGACCGCCGCCGCCGAAGGCCGCTTTGATGATAAGCGGAAAACCGATTTTTCTGGCGACGCGCAGGGCCTCGGCGCGTTCGGTCACCGGCTCCTCTGTGCCGGGCAGGACCGGCACGTGCAACTTGATGGCCAGCGCGCGGGCGGCCGTTTTGTCGCCCATCATTTCGAGCAACTCGGGACGCGGACCGACAAAAGTGATGCCCGCCTCCCGGCAGGCGAGGGCGAAGTGGGCGTTCTCGGACAGGAATCCGTAGCCAGGATGGATCATGTCCACCCCGCGCTCGCGGGCCAGTCCGACGATGCCCTCGACGTCGAGATAGGCCCCGACCGGTCCCTTGCCGCGCCCGACCACGTAGGCCTCGTCAGCTTTGAAGCGGTGGATGGAGAACCGATCTTCCTCGGCATAGACGGCGATGGTGCGCATGCCGAGCTCGGTGGCGGCACGGAAGACGCGGATGGCGATCTCGCTGCGGTTGGCGACGAGGAGGGTTTTGCCCGCTACATCGACAAGGTCCGGGGCGGGATTTTTGCGTGGCTTCGGCATGGGATTCTCGGGGGCGCGCGGCGTTGCCGGAGGCTAAAGAGGCGGGGTGGTCCGATAAAGTCTTCTTTGCCCCGCGGCATGGGAAATTCCGCGCCGCCGCGCCCCGCGACCTTGTCCGTGGTGGACCGATCATTTAATCACATGCGGGTCGGCAGGAACCGCGAGTCATGAAAAAGAAAAAACCGTTGGTTGGAGTCATCATGGGCAGCAAGTCGGATTGGACGACGATGCGGCACGCCGCCGACATGCTGGCCAAGTTGGGCATCCCGCACGAAACCCGCGTGGTCTCGGCCCACCGCACGCCGGACCTCATGGCGTCCTACGCGAAAAAGGCGCGCGGCCGCGGCCTCAAGGTGATCATTGCCGGGGCAGGGGGAGCGGCGCATTTGCCGGGCATGGTCGCGGCGCATACCGATTTGCCGGTGCTTGGCGTCCCGGTGCAAAGCCGCGCCTTGCAGGGCATCGACTCGATTCTTTCCGTGGCGCAAATGCCAGCCGGCATTCCCGTTGGCACGCTGGCCATCGGCGATCCGGGCGCGACCAACGCGGCACTCCTCGCTGCGGCCATCCTTTCGCTCTCCGACGCGAAAATTCTCGCCGCGCTGGAGAGCTTCCGCGCCAAGCAGACGCAGGCCGTGCTCGAGACCGGCGCGCTGTCGTCATGAGTCGCGTCCTCGGACCCGGCAGCCGCGTCGGCCTGATGGGCGGCGGTCAACTCGGCCGCATGTTTATTCTCGCCGCGCGGAGCATGGGCTATCGCGTCAACGTCTTTGTCCCGGAGACCGACTCGCCGGCGGGTCAGTTGGCCGATATGGAAGTCTCGCGTGACTACCTCGACGAGGAGGCGGTGCGGGAATTCGCCCGCGGGGTGGATGTGGTCACGCTGGAATTCGAGAACATTCCACTGCAGGCCATGACATGGGCGTCCGAGCATTGCGAAGTGCGGCCGCGGGGCGAAATTCTCCACACCACGCAAAATCGCGCGCGGGAAAAGCAGTTTCTCGCCGCCCATGGTTTTCCGCTGCCCGCGTGGGCTCCGGTCGCCACCCGCGAAGATCTCGATGCGGCGTTAATCCGCACGGGCTGCCCGGCTATTTTGAAGACGGCGTCCTTCGGCTATGACGGCAAAGGACAGGTGCAGATCAAATCCTCGGCCGATGCGGAAAAATTCGATCCCTCGTCCGGACCTTTCGTTCTCGAGGCCAAAGTGCCGTTCACCATGGAATTGTCGGTCGTGGTGGCCCGCGGGTCGGATGGGGAAACGGTTTCCTATCCGGTTTGCGAAAACATCCACCGCAACCACATCCTCGATACCACCATTGTGCCCGGGCGGGTGAGTCCCGAAGTCGCGGTCCGCGCCTCCGAGTTGGCCAAGGAAATCGCCGCGCGGCTCGATTTGGTCGGGGTGATGGCCGTGGAAATGTTCCTGCTCGAAGACGGCACGCTCTTGGTCAACGAGCTGGCTCCGCGCCCGCACAACTCCGGTCATTTTTCCATCGACGCGTGCCTGACCAGCCAGTTCGAGCAGCAACTCCGCGCGGTGTGCGGCTTGCCGCTCGGTTCACCCGAACTTCTCCGTCCCTGCGCCATGGCCAACTTGCTCGGCGATGTCTGGGAAGGTGGCGAACCGGACTGGGCGGCTGCGGCGGCCTTCGCCGACGTGAAGATCCACCTCTACGGCAAAGCCGAGCCGCGGCCCGGCCGGAAAATGGGACACCTCACGGCCTTCGGAGCCAGCCCCGACGAGGCGCTGGACCGGGTCGTCGCTGCGCGGCGCGCTCTGTGGAAAAGTAGAAGCGGCGTCCCCACTGCTTAAACCACCCGCGACCAGCGGCGGGGACGCCTCTTCCACTTTTTGCCCGTGGAGAGCCTCCGGCCAGAGTCCGGGATGGCACATTTCGTGCTCCTTTGCTAATTTCCGCGTCCCCTTATGTCGTCCCTGTTCGCCAACTACGTCCCCGGTGACTTCTTCGACGAGATGTTCTCCGCGCCGGGCGAAGTGCGCCCCCACTACCGCATGCTGCTCGAGCGTGCGGAGGCGCTCTCGGTCGACGACTTCAACCGCAAGCGCCAAATCGCCGAGCGATCCTACCTCAACCAAGGCATCACCTTCACCGTCTACAACGAAAAGCAGGAAGGCACGGAGCGCATTTTTCCGTTCGACCTCGTCCCGCGCATTATCCCCGGCGACGAGTGGCGGCACATCGAAAGCGGACTCAAACAGCGTCTCAACGCGCTCAACGCCTTCCTGCACGACATCTACCACGAGCAGCGCATCGTCAAAGAGGGTATCATTCCGGAGGAAATCATCCGCAGCGCAAAGCATTTCCGCCCGGAGTTCATGGGCTTCGATGTTCCGAAAAACATCTACATCCACGTCTGCGGCACCGACCTGATCCGCGACCGCGACGGACGCTACCTCGTGCTCGAGGACAATGCCCGCTGTCCCTCCGGCGTGTCATACGTCTTGGAAAGCCGCATGACGATGAAGCGCGTCTTCCCGCAGCTCTTCGCCCGCTACGGGGTGCGCCCGGTCGACCGCTATGCGCAAGATCTTCTCGATGTCTTGCACCATGTCGCGCCGGCGTCGGCGGGGGACGATCCGACAACGGTCGTGCTCACTCCGGGCATCTACAATTCGGCCTATTTCGAACATTCCTTCCTCGCCCGGTCCATGGGCATCGAGATCGTCACCGGCGCGGACCTTGTCGTGCAAAACGACCGCGTCTTCATGAAAACGACGACGGGGCTCAAGCCCGTCCATGTCATCTACCGCCGCATCGACGACGATTTTCTCGATCCGAAAGTTTTCCGTCCGGACTCCCTTCTCGGTGTTCCCGGATTGGTCGAGGCTTATCGCAAGGGCAACGTCAGCCTGGCCAACTCGATCGGCACCGGCGTGGCCGACGACAAGGTCGTTTACTACTACGTTCCGGCCATGATCAAATTCTACCTCGGCGAGGAGGCCATCCTGCCCAACGTGGAAACGTTTTTGTCCGCCGTCGAATCCGACCGGAAATACATTTTGGAAAATCTGGAGAACCTCGTGGTCAAGTCGGCCAACGAGAGCGGCGGCTACGGCATGCTCATCGGTCCGCGCGCCAGCAAGGACGAAATCGCCCATTTCCGTGCCCTGATCGAAGCCGATCCGCGCAATTTCATCGCCCAGCCGGTCATTTCTCTCTCGCGTTCGCCAACTTGGTGCGATGGCTCGATGCAGGGTAGGCACATCGATTTGCGTCCCTTTGTCCTTTGCGGCGAGGACGTGCGCATCATTCCCGGCGGCCTGACCCGCGTGGCCATGCGCGAAGGATCGCTGGTCGTCAATTCCTCGCAGGGCGGGGGCAGCAAGGATACTTGGGTGCTCGACGGAGGGAGCGTGTCATGCTGAGCCGTGTCGGCGATTCCACTTACTGGATGGGCCGCTACATCGAGCGGGCCGAGAACAACGCGCGCCTGCTCGACGTCAACGTGCAGATGCTGCTCGATTTCGAGAGTCGTCGGGACGAAACCGAGCGCCAGTTTTGGGGTCCGATCCTCAGCACCTTGGAGGACACCGAGTTGTTCAACGAGCTGCACAGCGAGTTCACCGCCTCCGCCGTGCTCGACTACGTCACTTTCGAGCCGCGAAACCCGAACTCGATCAGCTCGTGCATCAACTACGCCCGCGAGAACGCCCGCGCCGTGCGCGACCAGATCTCCAACGAGATGTGGGAGCAGATCAATGCTCTCTGGCTCTATTTCCGCGATGGATCTGCGGCACGCGACTTCCGGGCCAACTCCCACGAGTTCTACGACAAGGTGACCTACGCCTCGCAGCTTTTCCAAGGCGTGACCGATGCAACCATGACCCACGGGGAACCGTGGCAGTTCGTGCAGGCCGGTAAATTCATCGAACGGGCGGACAGCACTTCGCGCATCCTCGACCTCAAATACCACATCCTCCTGCCCAGCGGCGAGCAGGTCGGCGGCAATGTCGACACCTCGCAATGGACGTCGGTCCTGCGCTCCTGTTCCGGCATGGAGGCCTACCTCAAGATCCGCAAAGGCGACGTCACCCCGTGGGGTGTGGCCGAATTTCTCATCTGCCACGACGAATTCCCGCGTTCCATCCGCTTCAGCGTCGACCGTCTCGACGAAGTGCTGCACGACATTTCCTCCACCGAGGAGGGCCGCTTCCGCAACGAACCCGAAAGGTTGTCCGGATTGCTCAGGTCGCAGCTGGACTACGCCACGGTCGACGGCATTTTCGCCCACGGCCTGCACGAGTATCTCGACGGCATCCAGGCCCAACTCATCGAGTTGGACATCGCTTTCCACCGCACGTATTGCGCGTATTGAGGCCCCCGCGTTCCGCGTGCTATGTTTATCCCATGAGCATTCAACGCATCATTTATCTCGTGGCCGGCACGTTCGTTCTCACCGGCTTGGCCCTCGGCTATTTCGTCAACCAGTGGTGGTTCCTGCTGCCGGCTTTCGTCGGCTTCAACCTTTTCCAGACGGCCTTCACGGGATTTTGCCCGCTGGAGAAGATTTTGATCAAAGCGGGGGTGGGTTCGGGGGCGAAGTGCTGCTGACTAATTGCTAACTGTTGGTAGGGCTCGCTGGCTCAGCGGGCCGTGTGCAGTTCAAGTTGGCGGACGGCTGGGCCAGCCGTCCCTACCGGGGAACGAAGACTCAAAACTGGCCGGTCTGTAGCATGACGAGTGTGCAGGCTTCGAGGTGGGGTATGTTGGCGCGGTCGAGGGCGGCGGCGAGGTCCGCGGATTCGGTGCCGGGGTTGAAGATGACGCGCTTCGGGGCGAGGCGTAGAATATCGTCGATGAGCGGTCCGAGGCGTTGCGGGCCGACGTAGAGGGTGAGGGTGTCGACAGGTTCGTCGATATCGCTGAGGGATTTGGCGACGGGGAGTCCTTCGATTGTTTCGAGGGCGGGATTGACGGGGATGACGCGGTGGCCGGCTTCGCGGAGTCGGCGCACGGCCATGTTCGAGTAGCGGTCGGGGTTGGCGCTGGCGCCGAGGACGGCGACGGTCTGTGGTTTGCTCATGGCGTTGAATCCAGGGAGAGCACAGGCGCTCCGCCTGTGATGTCGGGTCGTGACGGGCGGGACGCCCGTGCCCCCTGGTCTGAATTACTGCCTCAGGCGGCGTCGTGCATCATGGCTTTCATCTTCGTCTCGACGTCCTCGGCCACGGCGGCGAGGGCGGGGGAGGCGGAGAGTGCGGAGAGCAATTTGGTCGGGAGCGCGGTGGCGATCTTGGTTTGGCCGTCTTCCTCGTAGACACTGATGCGGCAGGGCAGGGCGATGTTCATGCCCATGTCTTCGCTCAGGACCTTCGAGGCCTGCTGGGGGTTGCAGACTTCGAGGATGTGGCAGGCGTGGGGCAGCGGGTAGCCTTTCGAGTTGAGTGTTTCCTGGAGGTCGTAGGCGTGGAGGACGCCGAAGCCGTGCTTGGCCACGGCGGCGCGGAGGTCTTCGACCGCGACCGCGGGAGTTTTTTTGCTTTCGACGACGTAGCGCATGGTTTTGTCCTCAGGTGAAGATGATCTGTCCGCCAGCGGAGAGTTCGTAGAACTCGCCGACGGTGAGAACTTTGTCGACCTGCGGGCAGAAGTCGTCCGCGGTGAGATGGAACATGTCGACCGTCGCCTTGCAGGCGTAGATTTTGCCGCCGGCGTCGTGGATCATTTCGATGAACTCGGGGATGGGCGGGATGTCGAGGGCTTCCATTTCCTTGTTCATCATGTGCGTGGCGAAGGCCGACATGCCGGGCAGGGCGCCGAGGAGGGTCGGGAGCGGGAACCCTTTGGCGTCGGGCACGCGCATGGCGGGGTTGCCGACCGTGGCGATTTTGATGCTGCCCATGTATTTTTTAAGGATGCCGTAGAGGCCGAAGAAGGTGAAAAAGAGGTTGGCCTCGATGCCTTCCATGCGGGCCCCGTTGCCCATGATGAGTCCCGGATAGATCCCGTCGAGTGAGCCCTTGGAGACGACGATGGAAACTTTTTTGATTTTGTCGGACATGGTGAGTTCCTCCGCTTAGACGCAGCTGACGGGTTTGGGGTAGCCGCTGATTTTGGCGGCTTTCTTGATCGGGCCGTCGGGGAAGAGGGCGTAGAGGTCCTTGGTCGGGATGTTGCCCACTTTGTTCATGCGGCGCATGCCGGGCACGGTGCCGCGCTCCTTGAAGTCGGCATCGATGAAGTCGAGCACCTTCCAGTGTCCGTCGGTGAGCGTGATGCCTTCTTCCGCGGCGAGCGCGGCGGCGACATCTTTGTTCCATTGGCTGTGATTGACGAGGTAGCCCTCGTCGTCGGTGTCCACGGGCGTGCCCGCGAGGGTTTTGGTTGGCATGGTGTGTTTGGTCTTGGGGTTTTGTGAAATTTTCAGGCGGCGGCTTTGACTTCTTTGGTCGGGATGTTTTTGCCGAGTCTGGACATTTTGTGTCCGACGAAGGGGATGGGCAGGCCGGGCAGGAGGACGTTCCAGTAGATCCACTTGAAGGCCATTTTGCCGAGGTGGTTGAGGCGGGATTCGCCGAGGAGCTTCATCGGTCCGACCGCGGGCAGCGGGAAGGTGCCGGTGACCGGTTCCTGGTCGTAATTGAAGTCGAGAAGGAAGGCTTTGCCGTGTCCGGATTCGATGAAGCAGTTGGCGTGACCGTCGAAACGGCTGCGCAGCGGCTCGCCGGCGATGAAGTGCAGGATGTTTTCGGTGAGGACTTCGGCCTCGAAGTGGGCCACGGAGCCGGCCTTCGATGTCGGGCAATCGGTGGCGTCGCCGATGACGAAGATGTTGGGGTGGGCTTTCGATTGCAGGGTGTGCTTGTCGGTCGGGACGTAGTTGAGTTCGTCGCCGAGGCCGGAGCGGTCGATCATTTCCGCGCCCATGTTGGGCGGGACGGTGACGAGGAGGTCGTAGGGGACTTCTTTTTCGTCCCACGAGACGATGGCTTTTTTCTCCGAATCGACGCGGGCGATGGCGAAGTCGTGGACGACGGAAATGCGTTTTTCGTCGAGCAGTTTGCTGAGGATGCCGGAGGCGACGGGTTTGGTGAAGGCGCCGGACATCGGGGTCACGTAGGTGATCTCGGTCCGGTCGCGCAGTCCCTGCTTCTGCAGCCACGCGTCCGCGAGAAAGCAAAATTCGAGCGGGGCCACGGGGCATTTGATCGGCATCTCACAGATGTGGACGACGAGTTTGCCTCCCTGCCACGACTTCAGGCGCTCGGTGAGGGCTTGCGCGCCCTCGAAGGTGTAGAACTCATGGATGTTCTTGCGCCAGTCGCCGTTGACCATGCCTTCCACCTGATCCGGGGCGGGGTGGACGCCGGTGGCGACAATGAGGATGTCGTAAGTCAGTTCGTCGCCGTTTTGCAGAAGGACGCGACGGGTGTCCGCGTCGATCCTGTCGACCTCGGCCTCGCGGTAGTCGACGCCACGGGGCACGGTGCGTTTCATGGGACGGCGGACATCGTCCTCCGTGTAGATGCCGAAAGGCATGAAAAGGTAACCGGGTTGGTAGTAGTGATCGGGCGCGCGATCGACCATGGTGATGGTCCAGTCGGTCTTGGAGAGCTTCTTGCGCAGGTGGCTGGCCATGATGGTGCCGGCCGTCCCGGCGCCGAGGATGAGGAGGTTTTTCATGATGCGGTTACTTTTCCGTTTTTCTTCTGATCGCCCCCGCAGGCGAGGTCGCAGAGTCCGAAAATGAGAGGTTCGCTGATTGTATAGCGGACCGTGGTGCCGGTGCGCTGGGGACTTACCAGACCTGCCTCGCGGAGGACGCGGAGGTGTTTGGAGGTGTTCGCCTGCTTCAGGCGGCAAGTCCGGTGGATGTCACCCACGCTGCGCGGGCCGTAGCGCAGGGTGTTGAGGATGCGCAGGCGGGCCGGGTCGGAGAGCGTGGCGAAGAGAGTGGCCATGCGGTTCATCTGGCGCTGGTTGATTTTGGCCATGGCGAATTAATGTCTTTACTTTATTACCATCGGGTAATATATCAAGGGCAAAAATGAAAAGCGCAAAATTCTTCGGGATCGGGCTGGCGGCTTTGCTGCTGGCGTCTTGCGGGCAGCATGGCGAAGAGGCCGCGGCGCCTGAACCGTCCGGACCACCCGCGTCGGTGCAGGTCGCGGCGGTGTCCGTGCAGCCTCTATGGGACGAGGAGGAAGTGGTCGGCAGTGTCGAGGCGGCGCAACGTGCGGTGCTTTCGGCCAAAGTGACGGGCGTCATCGACGCCATCAAGGTGGCGCCGGGCGCACGGGTCACACGCGGGGAGGTGCTGGCCACGATCGACGCCCGGGAAATCAAAGCGCGGTTGGATTCGGCCGTGGCGGCGCAAGACCAAGCGCGGAAGGATTTCGCCCGGATCGAGAGGCTCCTCAAGAGCGGTTCTTCCACGCGTCAGGAGTTCGACGCGGCCACGACGCGCCTGCGCACTTCGGATGCCGCCTTGGTCGAGGCGCGGACCATGCTGCAATACACCGAGATTTCCGCGCCTTTCGACGGGGTGGTCACGCGCAAGCTGGTCGAGGTGGGGGATCTGGCCACCCCGGGAAAGCCTTTGCTCGAGATGGAGAATTCTTCGCTCCTGCGCTTCGAGTGTGAAATTCCCGAGGCCCTGATCGATCGCGTGGCCATGGGTGCCGAGTTGCCTGTGACGATCGACGCGGCCGGGGAAACGCTGACCGGCAAGGTGTCGGAGATTGCACCGTCTGCCTCGGCTGGCAGCCGGACTTTTCTGGTCAAGCTGGACCTGCCGCCCGCCGGGAAGTTGCGGGCCGGACAATTCGGCCGGGTGCGCGTTCCGGTGCGGGAACGCCCCGCAGTCTTGGTGGCCGAAGGCGCGGTGGTGCGGCGCGGCCAGATCGAAAGCGTTTTTGTCGTGGATGACGGCGTGGCCCGCCTGCGTTTGGTCAAGACCGGGCGCAAGATGGACGGCCAAGTGGAGGTGCTCAGCGGCCTGTCGGGCGGCGAGTCGGTGGTGGTGGAGGATGCCCATCTGCTCACGGATGGAGCCGCGGTGGAGGCCAAGCCGTGAGCGATCCGGAGTTGAGCAAAGTCGAGACCATGTCCGACGGGGCCGCCGGGCGGATCGCCCGGATGTTCGTCGACAGCAAACTGACCCCGCTGCTCATTGTGGCGTCCGTCCTGCTCGGTCTGGCTGCCGTTATTCTTCTCCCGCGAGAAGAAGAGCCGCAGATCAAGGTGCCGATGATCGACGTGATGGTGTCCATGCCCGGCGCCAGCGCGCGCGAAGTGGCCGAGCGGGTGACGCGTCCCATGGAACAGTTGCTCTGGGAAATTCCCGGAGTGGAATACGTTTATTCCACGTCGCGTCCGGGAGAGAGCTTGGTCATTGTCCGGTTCAAGGTCGGCTCGGACCTCGAAGACAGCATCGTCAAACTCAACCAGAAGCTGCAGACCAATTTCGACCGCATTCCGCACGGGGTGTCGGTGCCGCTGATCAAGCCGCGGACGATCGACGACGTGCCCATTCTCGCGCTGACCCTGCACAGCGCGGCGCAGGGTCCGATGGAGTTGAGGCGTCTCGCGGCCGAACTGCAGGATGAGGTGAAGCAGATTCCGCTCGTGGCCGAGACCACCCTCATCGGCGGTCTCAAGCGGCAGATCCGCATTCTGCTCGATCCGGTTCGCATGGCTTCGCGCGGCGTCACTCCTGCGGGAATCATTCCGATGCTTCAGCAAAGCAACCGGCAAACCCGGGCCGGCGCCATCACTGCGCAAAACCGCACCATCTTGATCGAAAGCGGCGGTTTCATCGTCAACGCGGCCGAAGCCGGGCAGGTCGTGGTCGGGGTCTACGAGGGGCGACCCGTCTACCTGCGCGACGTGGCGGAAATCGTCGATGGTCCGGAGGAGCCGAAGGCTTACGTGTACCAAGCGGCCCGCGGGCAGGGGATCGAGCCGGCAGTGACCTTGAGCGTGGCCAAGCAACCCGGAGCCAACGCGGTCGACGTGGTCCATGCGGTGATGCGCAAGGTGGACGAAGTGCGCGGCAAGCTGCTTCCGGCGGACGTGGAAATCACGGTGACCCGCGACTACGGGGAGACGGCCTCGGAGAAGTCCAACGAATTGCTTTTCCACATGGCTATCGCGGTGGTCAGCGTTTCGCTGCTCGTCATGTTCGTCCTCGGCTGGCGCGAGTCGTTGGTCGTGGCCATTGCCATTCCGACCACCCTGGCTCTGACCCTGCTCGTCTTTTATCTCTATGGTTACACGCTGAACCGCATCACGCTGTTCGCGTTGATTTTTTCCATCGGCATCTTGGTCGATGACGCCATCGTGGTGGTGGAAAACGTGGTGCGGCATTACCGCATGCCGGGTAACCGCAAGCGGAACTTGAGCGAAGTGGCCGTCGAAGCGGTGGCTGAGGTGGGTAACCCGACTATCCTCGCCACGCTGGCGGTCATCGCGGCGATTCTGCCCATGGCTTTTGTCAGCGGGCTGATGGGCCCCTACATGCGTCCGATCCCGATCGGCGCGAGCGCGGCCATGTTCTGGTCGCTGCTCATCGCATTCATCGTCACGCCGTGGGCGGCGCGCCGCATGCTGGCCCGCGAGGTTGAAGCGCACCACGGGGAGGGGGAAAAGGAGGGGAAATTCACCCTGCTCTACCGCGAGTGGATGGGCCACCTCATTCACGATCCCAAATGGCGCTGGACTTTCCTCGCCGCAATCGTGGCTATGCTGCTGGGTTCTTTCGCCCTCGTGCCGCTCGGTTTCGTGAAGGTGAAAATGCTGCCCTTCGACAACAAGAGCGAATTCCAGGTCATCCTCAACATGCCGGAAGACAGTTCGCTCGAGCAAACGGCGGCCGTGGCGCGCGAGATGGCCGACGCACTCTTGCCCGAGAAGGAGGTGCGCGATGTGCAGATTTACGCGGGCACCGCATCGCCCTTCAACTTCAACGGTCTGGTCCGGCATTACTTCATGCGCTCCGGCCCGTCGGTCGCCGACCTGCAGGTCAATCTGCTGGGTCGCCATGACCGCAAGGAGCAGAGCCACGACATCGCCAAGCGCGTGCGCCCGCGTCTGGCCGAGATCGCCAAGCGCCACAATGCCCGCCTCGCCGTGGCCGAGGTGCCGCCCGGACCGCCAGTGCTGCAGACTTTGGTCGCGGAGATTTACGGGCCGGACGACGCCTCGCGGCTGAAGTTGGCGGCGGAGGTGAAAAAGATTTTCGAGGAAACGACGGGTGTGGTCGATGTCGATTGGTATGTCGAGTCCGACCAGCCGAAAGCCCGGTTTGTGGTCGACAAGGAAAAAGCCGCGCTCAACGGAATCAGTGCGGATACCATTTCACGCACCCTGGCCATCGCGGCGCGCGGTCAATCGGTCGACCTCATCCATCAACCGCGGGAGAAAGAAGACGTCGACATCGTCCTCGAGCTGCCCAATCGCGAGAAATCGTCGCCCGAGCAACTCCTCTCCCTTCGCGTGCGATCGGGCGATGCCAATGCCTTGCCCGAGCCCGGATCCAGCGGCGGTGCGCCGCTCGTGCCGCTGCGCGAGCTGGTTCGCATCGACCAGACAACCGAGGACAAAAGCCTCTACCACAAGAACCTTATGCCCGTGGTTTATGTCATGGCCGACGTGGCGGGCGAGGTGGAGAGTCCCGTTTACGCCATCTTGGAAATGAACAAGCGTCTGGCCGAGTTGAACGCATCCGATTTCGGTGGCGCGGCCGGCGGGGTGGAGATCTACAACGCGACGCTGCCTTTCACCGATTTCCAGCCGGCGATCAAGTGGGACGGCGAATGGCACATCACGATCGAGGTTTTCCGCGATCTGGGGCTGGCCTTCGCTGCGGTGCTCATTCTCATCTACCTGCTCATGGTCGGGTGGTTCGGGTCGTTCATCACGCCGCTGGTGGTCATGGCAGCTATCCCGTTCTCGCTGGTCGGCATCTTGCCGGCCCACGGTCTGATGGGCGCATTTTTCAGCGCGCCATCCATGATCGGTTTCATGGCCGGTGCGGGTATCGTGGTGCGCAATTCGATCATTCTCGTCGACTTCATCCAACTGCGCCGCGCGCAGGGTATGCCGCTCGATCAGGCGGTGATCGATGCCGGGGCGGTGCGGTTCCGTCCGATGCTGCTCACCGCGATGGCCGTGGTCGTTGGCGCCGGGGTCATTTTGTTCGATCCCATCTTCCAAGGGCTGGCCATTTCGCTCATGGCCGGGGAGATCGCTTCGCTGCTCCTGAGCCGCATGGCCGTGCCGGTGCTATTTTACCTGACCAACCGCAACGAGGCCGGGGGCAAAGCTGTTTGATCGTCCTGCGGCGTTCCGCTATACGCTGACCATGAAGATTTTGGTCACCGGGGGTGCGGGTTACATCGGGAGCATCTGCGTCGAGGAAATGCTCAATCGCGGCCATCAGGTCGCGGTGTTGGACAACCTGACCGAAGGCCACCGTGCCGCGGTCGATCCGCGGGCGACTTTTTACCACGCCGATCTGGCCGACCGCGTGGCGGTGGGCTTGGCGGTTAAGGAGTTCGCGCCGGACGCCGTGATGCACTTCGCGGCGAATGCCTTGGTCGGTGAGTCGATGACGAATCCGTCGAAATATTTCCGCAACAATGTGTCCCATGGCGTCAATTTGCTCGACGCCATGGTCGAAAACGGCGTGAAGAAGTTCGTCTTCAGCTCGACCTGCGCGACGTTCGGCGTTCCCGAGCGCATGCCGATCGACGAGACCCTCCCGCAGCGTCCGATCAATCCCTACGGGGAGTCGAAGCTGATGTTCGAGAAGATCCTCCGCTGGTATGACGAGATTCACGGCCTGCGCTTCACCGCGCTGCGCTATTTCAACGCGGCCGGAGCTTCGGAAAAGTTCGGCGAGGACCACCGGATCGAAACGCACCTGATCCCCAATGTGCTCAAAGTGGCCTTGGGCCAGAAGGAGGCAGTGGACATCTACGGCACCGACTACGAGACCCCGGATGGCACCTGCATCCGCGACTACATCCACATCCTTGATTTGGCCGACGCCCACATCCGGGCCCTGGACCGGTCAGAGAGCGGATTTTTCAATCTCGGCACAGGCGGCGGGACATCCGTCCGCGAGGTCATCAACTGCTGCCGGAAGGTGACCGGAAAAGAGATCGCCGTGCGGGAGAAGCCCCGCCGGGCGGGTGACCCTCCGCGTCTCATTGCCGCCTCGGACAAAATCCGCCGCGAACTGGGCTGGGAGCCGAAATTCCAGAATATCGAAGCCATTGTCCGCAGTGCCTGGGACTGGCACGTGAAAAATCCGGAAGGTTACGGCGACTGACCGGGGTGCCCCGGCGCGCACATTTGCTTCCCTTGGGGGCTCCGCTTTCCTACCCTTTCGCCAGCATGCGCAGAGTGTTTTTTTCGTTGCTTGGAGCAGCCGCCTTGGCCGTTCCGGCCAGCGCCCAATTCGGCAGTTTCACCGATGTGCCCGTGGAAATCCGGGCCGACGGCGAGACGCGTTTTGTCGGCGGCGTGGCAGTGGCCGAGAACAATGTGCAGATCCACTTCCGCGGGACGGACATTTACTGCGATTACGCCGAATACAATCCGGAGACCCGCGAGGTGCTCTTGGTGGGCAACATCCGGATTTACAACGACGGCCAGATCCTCAACGGCCAGCGGGCGGTCTACAACTTGGAGAACCGCCAGATCAAAGCGCTGGACTTCGAGGGGGGCGACCAAATCATCAAGTTCAGCACCCTGAGCATGCGCGCGCCCTCGCTGCGCCAGTTCCGCGCCCGCTCCCTGACCCTCACGACGAGCGACAGTTCCCAGCCCGACTACCGGGTCAAGGCCAAGGCCGCGCGTATCTATCCCGATGACCGCGTGGTTTTCTCCAACGCCACGCTCTACGTGGGGGAAACCCCGATCTTCTGGTTTCCTTACCTTTACGCTCCGCTGGGGGAAACGGGTTGGATCATCCGCCCCGGATACAACTCGACCTGGGGCGCTTTCTTGCTGACCGGCTACCGCGTCCAGCTTACCGAAAACATCGATGCCGTGGCCCGTTTCGACTACCGGACCGAGCGCGGGGTGGGTGTCGGGATCGATCTCGATGCGGATTACGGGCCCGGGGACAAAAGCAATGCCAAGTTCCGGGCCTATTACGCTTATGACACCGACCCTCGGGAGAACGACACCGCGTTCCAGCGCACCCAGGAGCCGGACAGCGACCGGTGGATCGTGTCCTTCCAGAACCGGCTGGTCATCAACGACGATGTCTACGCCACGGCCGACATCAACAGCATCAGCGACGAGTATTTTCTTCAGGACTATTTTCCCGCCGAGTTTGTCGACGATCCGCAACCGGACAGCAATGTGTCGGGCACTTGGCTGACGGAAAACTCGCAGTTCAACCTGCTGGCGCGTTGGCAGATGAACGCGTGGCAGGAAGTGACCTCGCGTCTCCCGGAGTTCACTTGGACGGCGAAGCAGGCGCCGTTCTTCGGTCTTCCCGTCTTCTATGACGGCCAGACGCGGGTCGGCTACCTGCAGCGCAACTATCCGTCGGGCGCCCAGCCCGAATACATCACGCAATTGCAGGAAGCGGTCTTCAATGACGGGTTTCTCGATGACACGACCGGTTTGCAAAACTACAGCGCGGCGCGCTTCGACACTTTCCACCAACTTTCTTACCCGCGCACCTACTTCGGCTGGCTCTCGCTCACGCCCCGCGTCGGCTTCCGCGGAACCTATTACAGCCGCACCGGCAACTCGGACGAGGAGTCTCCGGATTTCGTCGGCGTGACCGGCGATTACGGTGGCGGCACGTTCCGGCCCATCTTCAACGCGGGGCTCGAAACGTCCTTCAAGCTCTCCGCCAAATACGAGCAGTTGCAGTCGACCTTTCTGGGGCTCGACGGCCTTATGCATGTCATTCAGCCCTACGCGAACTACGCCTTCGTCGAGAATGCCGGCCTCAACTCCGACGAGATCCTCCAGTTCGACCGACTGGTTCCCTCCACCTTGCTGCCCTCCCTCAATTTTCCCCAGTTCACCGCGATCGACAGCATCGACTCTTCCAACATCCTGCGCCTCGGCATGCGCAACCGCCTGCTCACGCGCCGCGACAACAACACCTTCGAGTGGTTCACCCTCGACACGTTCGTCGACGTGAATTTCGACAACCCCTACCTCGACGATCCCGGCGCGCTTTCCAACCTTTACAACAACATCGCTTTCTCCCCGGTCCCGTGGTTCACCATGGGCGTCTTCTCCCAGATTCCGATTTCCGACGGTGCGGGCAGCTTCACCGATGTGAACAGCTACGTGCGCTGGCAACCGGTCCGCGAGTTCAGCTTCTTTGTCAGTCAGCGCTACATCGACGACAACCCTTACTTCCAAGACGACAGCCAAGCCTCCGCGGGCGGGTTCTGGCGCATCAACGAGAACTGGGCGGTCAGCGCTTCGACGCGCTATGACTTCACCTTCGAGACTTGGGAAATCCAGCGTTACATGGTGCACCGCGACCTCAGCTCGTGGCTCATCTCGGCCGGCTTGCTCGTCACGGACAATCGCGCCACCTTCAACAACCAGTCCGGCGGCGAGGTCGGCGTGGGTTTCCTCCTCATGCTGACCCTCAAGGATGCGCCGCAGGTCAACCTGCCCTTGGCCTTCGACGTCTTGGGTAACCAGCAAGACCAGCAGCAAAACTGACCTTGCGGCCCCCGGCTCTGGCGGTTTCCAAGTATGTCCGAAAACGCACCGGTGGCAGTCTTCGACTCGGGCATCGGCGGCCTCACGGTGGTGAGTGCCCTTCGCCGTTTCTTGCCCCGCGAGTCTATTGTTTATCTGGGTGACACCGCCCGGGTTCCCTACGGCGGCAAGTCACGCGAGACGATCGAACGCTACAGCGAGGAGATTGCGCGGTTGCTCGTGGGCGAGGGGGCCAAAATGGTCGTGGTAGCCTGCAACAGCGCCTCAGCCCTCGCTCTGCCGCGGTTGCGGGAAACGCTCTCCGTGCCGGTCGAAGGAGTTATCGAGCCGGGCGTGGCAGCGGCACTGGAGGCGACGCGGAGCGGTCATGTTGCCGTGATCGGGACGAAAGCCACCATCGGCAGCGGCGCCTACGAGCGCAGCCTGCGGGCGGCGCGTCCTGATATCCGTGTGACGAGTATTCCTTGCCCGCTGCTTGTTCCGTTGATCGAGGAGGGACTGCTTGATGATCCGGTGACCGACGCTGTGTTGGAGCGCTACCTCGCACCCTTGCGCCGGACAGATGTGGACACGCTGGTCTTGGGATGCACCCATTACCCGCTGCTTGCCGCGGCCATCGCGCGAACCGCGGGGCCCTCGATTCATCTTGTCGATTCGGCCGCCAACTGTGCCGCTGCCGTGGGGCGTTTGTTGTCCGACCGCGGTCTGGCCGCGCCGGGCAGTGCCGACGGTTTGTTGGACTTGGGCTTCACCGATCCACCGGACCGCTTTCTTGAGGTGGCCGGTAGCGCGCTCGGTTTGGACACGGCAACTGTTTCGGTCCGCACCGTGCCGCCATTGGGTCAATAGACTGCTTCGCGAGCCCGCTTCTCCCGCGGCAGGGGTTCCTCGGCGAGGAATTCATGGTTGTCGGACAAGCGGTAGAGACCGCGGCGGAGCCATCCGATCAAGCCCGGAGTCTGGCGATTGAAGCGCTGCGATGTCTTTACATAGAGCCAAAGCCCGGCCGCTGCTTCGGCCAATGCCGCAATGGCGAGTGCGCCGGCAACCCAACCGCAGGCCGATGCCGCATCCATCGTAGCCCGGGCCGGCCAAAGGATGGCGACAGGCCACGTCGCGGCGGCGAGAACGGTGGCGAGAATGGTGCGGCGTCCGAGCCAACGTCGCGTGGTTGGCCAATAGAATCTTTCCGGAGGGAGCGGCGCCCTTCTTTCCCGGCGGACGAATTCAATTTTCCCCCGCTTCGCCATGCGGCGTCCGCGCAGGTAAGCCAGCACCGGCACGAGGATGGTCGCGGCAAGAAGCGTCGGGGCCGCCGGCAAGGCGGCCAGATATTGGAGCACGCTGATCGCGGCCCAAGAAAGGAGTGCGACTAGGAAGAGAAGCTCAAGCATCGCCAAGGAAAAACTCAGCACGGCACCGCTTCCGGCGCAAGCAGCTTTGCTAGGCGGCGACGGCGGCTTCGGAGGTATCCTGCGAGGCCGGCGGTTTGGGTGCGGCCACCGGCTGGCCACCGAATTTCCGGCAGAGGAATTTTGCCGAAGGACTGTTGGGGCGCGTGCGGCCGACAGCTTCGGTCAGGCCGCAGTCCCGCAGTGCTTCCAGCGTTGCGCCGAGCAGGGCGCCGCCGATGCCGCGGCTGCGGTATTCGATGAGAACGCAGGGGCCGCTGACGAGGTGGACGTCCCCCTCGCCGGGTTCGGGATTGTAGACCGAGGCGCCGATGACACGGTTGCCGTGGAGGACAAATAGGCATTCGCCCCGACCGGCCAAGGCGCGTTTGGCGCCCGTTATCACGGTCTGTTCCACGTATTTGTCGCAACCGCTCCATTCCGGATCGAGGTCGTAGCTGGCCTCGAGCACGCGCAAAGCGTCTTCGATTTCCTGGTCGCCGGCGGTGCGCAGGGTGAATGGTTTGGTGATCCCTGCCACGGGAGTAGTCAGAGCGGCGAGGTTCCAGCGGAACTCGGCCAGTTGCACCGGTTTGGAAGGGATGGGCATGGGGTTTGCTGTCTGGATTTTCTCTTCGAGGAGCCCCTACCCGCCATTCTCTCCGCGGGAAACCCACCATATCGTGCCCAGAATGGCCGACACCACAACAGCTAGTGACCCGAAGCTCAACATGACCCGCAAATCGTAGATAAACGATGCTCGGCGTCAATGTGAATCTCGCCGAACGGAAGAGTTTGGTAACCCGTGGGCAGCCGCGAACTTCGGGCCGCTGTGTTTGCCTCTGGGGGACGCATGGAAAAGTTGTTTCAACTCACTGCTCCGCAGGGCTATTCATAAGCGGCAATGAAGTTATTCTCCCACCGTTACGGCAAGGCCCGCGTCCGCGTGGTCAAGATTCTGCGCGATGCCGCGCGCCATACTGTGCTCGAAGCCGATGTGCAGGTCCTGCTGGAAGGCGATTTTGAGACGTCCTACACCAAGGGCGACAACAGCAAGGTGGTGCCGACCGATACGGTCAAAAACACCATCAATGTTCTTTCGCGCGATCATCTGGGCACGGAGATCGAAGCGTTCGCCCTTCATCTGGGGCGGCACTTCCTGCAGCGTTACGAGCAAGTGGAGCGCGTGCATGTGGACATCCGGGAGCGCCTCTGGGAGAGAATCGGCGACCACAACCACTGCTTCACCGCTCCCGGCGCACCGACTCCTTGGGTCAAGGCGGCCGTCACCGCGAAAGGGGAGGAGTTGACCTCCGGCGTGACCGACTGGCTGGTCCTTAAATCGACGGAAAGCGGGTTCTCCGACTATCCGAAATGCGAATTCACCACTTTGCCCGAGACCAACGACCGCATCTTTGCCACTTCGGTCACGGCGGGATGGCGTTGGGCGGCGCATCCGCAGAGTTTCCGCGCGGCCAACGAGAAAATCCGCGCGGCCATGCTGCGTCCGTTCTGCGACAACTTCAGTCCGTCGGTGCAGGCTACCATGGCCGAAATGGCCGAAGCGGCTTTCGCGGCGGTGCCGGAAATCGACGAGGTTTCGCTCGCTTTGCCCAACAAGCATTGCAACTTGATCAATCTTGCACCGTTCGGTTTGGACAACCCGAACATCGTCTTCACGGCGACGGACGAACCGCACGGGCAGATCGAGGCGGTGTTCCGGAGGTAGGGGAATGTAGCGGCGCGCGGTTCCCGCGCCCTTGCGTGGAGGGCGGACGAGCGGGCCGGGTCCTACCGGCCGTAGGATAACACTTCAAGTCCGTCGATTCCCCGAAAATCCTGTGGATTGCGGGTGAGTAGGCGGGCACCGAGTGAGCGTGCCGTGGCGGAAATCCAGACGTCGTTATGTGACCGTCCGGAAAGCGTCTTGGCTTTGCGCAGGGCGGCGGCGATGCGACCGTAGTGCTCGGCTACATCCAAGCCGGCCGGAATGATGCGGCGGCGCCGTAGGAGAGCCAATGCCTCCTGGCAACGTTCTTCCGAGACGGACGAGGCGCCGTCGAGGAATTCACCCGCGGTGGCAAACGGCACGACCAATTCCTCAGCGCCATGGCGCAGGAGGGCGAGATTGACCGCAGCGGTGAGGTCGCCTTTGGCGCGGAACTCGTCGATCAGGACGGTAGTATCTGCGCAGATCACGGCTTCTCGACATCCCAACGAGCCTGGCGGCGGTTGTCGCGGATGGTGCTTTCCATCCTGTCGGCTTCGGCTGGAGTGCCGGTCGAGGCGCCCCAGATTTCGGCCGCTTCGCGGACGGCATCGGCGCATGTCGCCGTGGACGCAGTATTATCAAGCAGACGGTCGATCACTTTGGTGAATGACTCCCCGGGCCGTTTCCGGTGGGCGAGCTTCTCGTAGACGTCGGTGCCGACCGCGATTGTCTTGATGCTCATACATGCAGAATTACATGTAAGTGTGGGATGTCAAGAGGGAGCCGGGGAAAACGACCGCCTCCGGGGACGGCCGCCCTCCAAAGGCAAAAGGCCGTTCCTTACGGGACGGCCTTTTGGTGAGTTTGCGCTGAGATGATCGCTTAGTAGCGGTAGTGCTCGGGCTTGTAGGGGCCTTCGACCGGCAAACCGAGGTAGTCGGCTTGTTCTTGGGTCAGCTTGGTCAGCTTGACGCCGATCTTCTCGAGGTGCAGGCGGGCCACTTCTTCGTCGAGTTTCTTGGGAAGGACGTAGACAGCGGGCTTGTAGATGTCTTTGTTCTTCCACAGGTCGAGCGCGGCCAGCGTTTGGTTGCTGAAGCTGTTGCTCATGACGAAGCTCGGGTGGCCGGTGGCGCAGCCGAGGTTGACCAGACGTCCTTCGGCCAGCATGAAAATCTCGCGGCCGTCCGGGAAGACGTATTTGTCGAGCTGCGGCTTGATGTTGACCTTCTGCACGCCGGGCAGGTTGTTCAGCTTGTCGACTTGGATTTCGTTGTCGAAGTGGCCGATGTTGGCGATGACAGCTTGGTCTTTCATCTTGGCCATGTGATCGGCGGTGATGACGTCCTTGTTGCCGGTCGTCGTGATGTAGATGTCGCCGCGGCCGAGGGTGTCCTCGATCGTGGTGACCTCGAAACCTTCCATCGCGGCCTGCA
>CAYQMP010000004.1:0-4494 GCA_964418615.1 uncultured Chthoniobacter sp.
CCGATGATGATGGCCAGGGCGAAGTCGCTGAGCACCGGACCGCCGAAGAAGTAGAGGGCGGAGGTGGCCAGGAGCGTCGTGCCGCCGGACAGGATGGTGCGGCCGAGGGGCTCGTTGATGCACGCATTCATGATCTGCGCCACGGTGCCGCGGCGCCCGGACATGAGTCCCTCGCGCACGCGGTCGAAGACGACGATGGTGTCGTTGATCGAGTAACCGGCGATGGTCAGCACCGCGCCGACCATGACGAGCGAGATTTCGCGTCCGAGCAGGGAAAAGAGGCCGATGGTGATGATGACGTCGTGCAAGAGTGCGACGAGCGCACCGAGGGCGAAGGAGAATTCGAAGCGCAGGGTGACGTAGATCAGGATCCCGAGGAGTCCGAGGGCGAGGGCGAAGAGGGAACGCCCGGCCAATTCGCGTCCGACGCGCGGCCCGACGGTGTCGGTTTGCTCGATGCTCAGGCCGGCGGAGGGGTAGTCCTCCTGCAGTTTGGCCACCACGGCATCGGCTGTGCCGAAGCGGCTTTGCACGGTGATGAGTTCTTTGCCGTCTTCCGTGGCGCGCTGGATGGTGGCATCGCCGATGCCGGCGCCTTCCACGCTGCGGCGGAGATCGGCGAGCGGGACGTTTTCCTTGGAGCCGAGAATGACCAGGTCGCCGCCGGTGAAGTCGACGCCGAAATTCTTCTGTCCGCGCCAAGCGAAAAAGCCGATCGATCCGAGCAGGACGACGAGCGAGAGGGCGAGGGCGATGTGGCGCTTGCCGAGGAAGTCGATGCTGCGCGACGGAATCCAGTCGAGCATGCTCAGCTTTTTCAGTCCGAAATTCTCGAGCAGGAATCCGAAGACCGTGCGGGTGAAGAGCAGGGCGGAGAACATCGAGGCGATGATGCCGAGGGTCAGGGTGATGGCGAAGCCCTTGACCGGACCGGTGGCCTGCCAGAAGAGGATGGCCGAGGTGATCAGCGTGGTGACGTTGGCGTCGAAAATGGCGGAAAAGGCTTTGTCATAAGCCGAGTTGACCGCCGCGCCGAGCGACTTGCCGGCTTTCATTTCCTCGCGCAGGCGCTCGTAGATGAGGACGTTGGCATCGATGGCCATGCCGATGGTCAGGATGATGCCGGCGATACCGGGCAGGGTAAGGACGAAGTTGAACATGCTCATCGCGCCGAAGAGCAGGATGAGGTTCACGGCGAGGGCCAAGCACGCAACCACGCCGGCGAGGCGGTAGTAGAAGAGGACGAAGAGCAGGGTGAGGGCGAGGCCGAGGAGGCCGGCGCCGACGCCGCTGCGGATGGAGTCCGCGCCGAGCGAGGCGGAAACGCTGCGGGTTTCCTCGATTTCGACCGGGGTCTTGAGCGGATTTTCGAGGACGCTGGCCAGGTTGCGGGCTTCCGCGTCGGAGAAACGTCCGGTGATGACCGCTTCGCCGCCGTAGATGGGCTGGCGGATGCTCGGGGCGCTTTGCACGTCGCCGTCGAGCATGATGGCGAGGCGCTGGCCGACATTGTTGGCCGTGAGGTCGCCGAACATTTTGCCGCCTTCGCTGTCGAGCTTCATGGCCACGCCATAGCCCTGCACATCGTAGAAGGGATTGGCCGAGGTGACGCGGTCGCCGGTGAGGTCGGGGCGTTGTTTGACCAGGAGACGGACGGTCTCTTCCTTGCCCTCGATGGTGTCGGTGTATTCCTTGATGACAAAGCCGGGCGGGAGGACGCCTTGGCCGGCATCGACGGCGGCGAGGACGGAGTCGCTCTGCGGGTGGACCATGGCGAACTCGAGTTTGGCCACGCGCTGCAGTTGTTCCTTGGTCGAGGCGAGTTGCTGGGTGTCTAGGCCGGGGATCTGGACGAGGATGCGGTCGCGGCCTTGCGCGGCAATGACCGGTTCGCTCACCCCGAACTGGTCGACGCGTTTGCGGATCACTTCGATGGCTTGGTCGAGGGTCGTGGGCGTGATTTCCTCGCCGTCCTCACCGACCAAGCGGAGGAGGAACGAAGTGCCGCCTTGCAGGTCGAGACCGAGGCGGATTTTTTTCTCGGGCGGCACGACCGCCTCGAGGCAGAAGGCGACGAGCAGGACGGTGAGGACCAGCCCGATCATGCGCTTGCGCAGCGAGAGATCGGTGAAGAAATACCAGATGAACAGCCCGAGCAGGAGCAGGCCGAAGGAGAAAGTGAAGGTGGGGCTCATGGCGTCGTGGCGGCGCGAGCAGCGCGGATCAGGCGGCGTCCGTCTTGGTCACGGAGGTGATCGAACTCTTGTCGAACTCGATTTTCACGTTCTCCGCGACTTTGACCAGGAAGGTGGTCTCTTTGACGTTGGCTATGATGCCGTGCATCCCGCCGGCGGTGACGACTTTGTCGCCGGTTTTGACCGAGGAGACGAGCCGCTGGTGTTCCTTTTGCTTCTTTTGCTGCGGGCGGATGAGCAGGAAATAGAAGAGCACCGCGATGATGATGAGCGGCATGAATTGGAAGAGCACGGGAGGTTGCTCCGGAGCGCCGGGCGCGGCTTGGGCGAGCAAAGTCAGGATTTCCATAGAACCGCGCAGGCTAGGCGAGGGACGGGGCGGATCCAAGGAATTTGCGGCCGTCTTCTTTGGGCTTTGCCCGGGCGGGGCAGGGCGGTAGTAAGATGCGCCCGATGACCGAATTGCAGCTTCCCGGTTGGGAATTGGTTCGCCGCGGCAAAGTCCGCGAGGTTTACGCCTCGGGCGACCGTGTGCTTCTTGTGGCCAGCGACCGTCTGTCGGCCTTCGATTGCGTTTTGCCCGACCCGATCCCCGGCAAGGGCGAGGTCCTCACGCAGTTGTCGGCTTTCTGGTTCCAAAGGCTCGACTTTGTTCCCAATCATTTCCTTTCGGCGGACTTTGCCGCTTTTCCCGCCGACCTCCAGCCCTTCGCCGATCGATTGGCCGGACGCACCATGCTTTGCCGCAAATCGAAACCGCTTCCCGTCGAATGCGTGGTGCGCGGCTACCTCGCCGGCGCGGCGTGGGAAGAATACCGCGAGCACGGCACGGTGGGCGGGCATGCGGTGCCGCGCGGTTTGCGCGAGGCGGCCAAGCTGCCCGAGCCGCTCTTCACTCCGACAACCAAAGCGGCCGAGGGTCATGACGAACCGATCACTTGGGAGAAATGCCGCCGCCTGCTCGGCGACGATCTGGCCCACGCCGTTCGTGAGGCCAGCTTCGAGGTCTACGACTACGGCCGCGTGCAGGCCGAGCGCGCCGGGGTGATCATTGCCGACACCAAATTCGAATTCGGCCTGATCGACGACGAGCTCGTGCTCATCGACGAGTGCCTCACCCCGGATTCCTCGCGCTTCTGGCCGGCCGACCGCTGGGAGCCCGGTAAACACCCCCCGAGCTTCGACAAACAATTCGTGCGCGACTGGCTGCTTCAGTCCGGCTGGAACCGCCAACCTCCCGCGCCGCAACTTCCACCCGACATCATCGCGCAAACCGCCGCGAAATACCGCGAGGCCTACGATCGTCTCGCCCTAGGCCGGCGACCGGCGTGAACGCCGAGATCGACCAGTTCATTCTCCACCTCGCCACCGAGCGGGGGCTCTCCGACAACTACCAACTGAGCACCCGCGCCTCGCTCGAGATGTTCGCCAAGTGGGCGGCTGACCAAAAACGCGCCGCGGCGTGGAGCGAGGTGACGCCCGAAGCGATCGGCGACTTCCTCGGCTGGCGCAAAAAAGGCGGTGCCGCCGCAGCCACGATCAAATTGCACGCCGTGGCCCTGCGCATCCTCTTCCGCTTCCTCGTGCAGCGCAAAATGCTCGACCACGATCCGACCGAATTCCTCGGCGTGCCGAAAATCGAGCGCTACCTGCCGGAAACTTTGTCCGAACCGGAAGTCGCGAGGCTGCTGAATGCTGTGGGCGGCAAAACGCCGCTGGAGATCCGCGACCGGGCCATCGTCGAATTGCTTTATGCCAGCGGATTGCGTGTCTCGGAGCTTTGCGGCGCGCGTTTGGAAAATCTCGACCTCGAACAGGGCTTCATCCGCGTGATCGGCAAAGGCAACAAACAGCGTCTGGTTCCGGTCGGCTCCGGTGCGCGCAAAGCGTTGCAGCGTTACCTCGAAGCCGGACGACCCGAATTGGTCGGCAAGAAAACCGGCGGGGAAATTTTCCTCTCGGTGCGCGGACGCAAACTGACCAACCAGCGCATCTGGACATTGCTCGGAGAATTGGGCAAGCGGGCCGGGTTGGAAAAAGACGTTCATCCGCACATGCTCCGTCATTCTTTTGCCACGCATTTGCTCCAGGGCGGGGCCGATTTGCGCATCATCCAGGAAATGCTCGGCCACGCCGACATCTCGACCACGCAAATCTACACCCACGTCGACACCCGCGGATTGCACAAGGCGCATCGGACGTTTCATCCGCGGGCGAAGAAGTAGGATCGAGGTGGATCGCGCCGTCCCGGCGCGATTTTTCAACAGGGAAATCGCGATGGGGACATCGCGATCCACCT
>CAYQMP010000004.1:4594-18726 GCA_964418615.1 uncultured Chthoniobacter sp.
GCGGCCGACTCGAGCAGATGCGTGGCGAGTTGCGGATCCGTCAACGGAGGTCGGTATTCCGTTGCCACGCGCAGGCGGATGTGGAAACGCGATCCATCGGGAACCCACGATGGCACGGCATGGTGCAGCTTTTTGCCGAAGACCGGGTGGATCGCGCCGTCCCGGCGCGATTTGTCGAGGGGATTGATCGCGATGGGGACATCGCGATCCACCTTGCTTTTGCTCATGAGGCGGTGGTGTCCTCGTGCCGCTGGAGGAGTTCGAAGTCGATCATGGTGTAGACGATCCAGCCGTGACGGTGGAGGAGGGTGCCATCGGGGCGGGGGCGGACGATGAGGTGGCGCGGTTTGTTGTCGAGCACGCGGTAGCCGAGCCGGGCCAGCGCGTGGTTGCTCGAGCGGGTGAGGAGGACGAGCGTTTCGTCGTCGATCATGCCGCGCTGCGAGGCTTCCTCGGCATCGATGCCGTCGATCCAGGCGAAGATTTCGAGATAGTCGCGCTCCGGATCGAGCATGACGGGGACGAGCCCGTTCTCGAACTGGTCTTCGGCCATGGCTTCCTGGTGCGTGCGGAAGATGTCCATATGGCGTCCGGTCTGCCAGAGGGGATAGCGGTCGGGCGGCGAATAAACGGCGAGCGGCATTTTCGTGCGCAGGCGATGGGGGCCGTGGTTGAGGATGCTGTTGCGCAACTGATGAAGCAGGCCGAACTCGGCGAAGGGTGAGAGAAAGCGCGCATCGGCCACGGCGGAACGCGGGAGCGAATCGAGGAAGTCGTCCGGGATGAAAAGCGGGACATCCTGGGCCACGCGGGAAAACTTCACCACCAAGTCGCGCGGCGGCAGGCCGTCCGGTGTGCTGCGCGTCCGGTAGACCGTGCCGGTGCTTCCGCCCAGCCGCTCGCCGCGCACGGCCGTGTTTTCAACGTCCCACCAACGTGCCGGTTGGAGGTAGGGCAACCAATGCCACGCGGGCTGGCTGACCCAAAGCGTGCCGCCATCGGACTGGGGACACACGGCGTAGTCCACACCGAAAGCGCGCGCGCGCTGCTCCGGCGGCAGGATCTGGAAGGGCGGGAGCTCGCGGACCGGCGCGGTGGCCGGGAGCGGTGGGGTGTTACCGTCCACCCCCGAGCATGCCGGGCGGAGCGGCCACGTAGCCGTTCGGTCCCGGGGGCATGTTGACGTAGTAGATGCGGTTGCTGGCCACGCGTCCGGTGGCGGTGTCATAAATCATGACGGGCCGACCGCCGGAGGGCTTCTCGGCGACGGTGTCGACGAGGATGTAGCGGGGAATGTCCTGCACGCCGCGCTGCTGGGCGCGTGCCACGAGGTCCTGTCCGCGCATTTCGGCGAAGGTGCGCTGGTCTTTGTTGACCTGCATTTTGGAAATGCCGTAGCCCAACGCGCCCGCTCCGGCGGCGGCCCCGAGGGCGACGGGTAGGGTGGTGCCCACGGGAACTCCCGTGGTGCCGAGGGCGATGCCGGTGGCGGCACCGGCCAGTCCGGCGGCGATGGCGGCGTTTTCGCCGGCGGTCATGTTTTCGCAACCGGTGACGGTCGCGGAGGCCAACACGGCGGCGGCAATACGAAGCGATTTGTGCATGACGTTTTACATAGGCAAAGCGGGTGCGTTGGCAAGTCCGCAAGCGCGGGTTTTTGCCGCAGCTTTGCAGGGAGCGGGAAAGCAGCTAATGTCCGGCCATGCAATTGACGGACGAGCAAAAAAAGACTGTGGCTTTGTGGATCGGGGAGGGCGCCTCGCTGGCCGATGTCCAGCGGCGACTGAAGGACGAACTCGGCGTGGGGCTGACCTACATGGACGTCCGCTTCCTGGTCGATGATCTCAAACTGCAACTCAAGGAGCAGCCGAAACAAAGCGAGGCTGTGGATCGTCTCGCCGCCGCCAAGCAGGAGGGAGACAGCGAACGTCAGGGTGCGCCCACCGGAGGGGTCCGCGTGACCATGGATGCCGTGACCCGGGCGTCGGCACTGGCCAGCGGCAAGGTGACGTTTTCGGACGGCGAAACGGCCGACTGGATGCTCGACCAAACGGGGCGCTTGGGACTCAACCCGACCAATCCCGGCTATCGTCCGACCGAGGCGGACATCATGGCATTCCAGCGCGAGTTGCAGCGCGTGGCGCAGGGGTTCGCGTAAGTCCTTGGGCGGGCACGCGCGATGCGCGCGGAGGTCAGGCGCCGTCTTCCTCGCGGAGCTTGTCGGTCCGCAGGAGCACGCGTTGGCGCATGATTTTGCCCGGCTTGAATTTGACGGTGGCGCGGGCGGGGATGACGACGTCGGTTTCCGGTTTGTTCGGATTGCGGCCGACGCGGGATTTGGTCAGGCGCACCTCGAAAACGCCGAAGTTCCTCAGTTCGACATTGTTGCCTTCGGCGAGGCTGTCGGTGATGTGCTCCAAAGTTTTCTGGATGACAGCGAACGCCTGCTGCTGGGTGATGCCGACTTCTTCACTGATCTTTACGACCATGTCGCGCTTGGTGAGGTTTGCCATGACGGTGGGTTTATTTGCAGGTAGTTACGGCGTAAAGCTTGGGGAGACCTAACCCGCAGAGTCACTGTTGGCAAGCAGAAAGCAATAGCTGAAACCGAATTCTGTTTCGCTCTCTCTTTTGGGCTTCCGCAGAGAGGTGGTCGGAAGGCAGGATGGCGGGCCTTTTCTATGAATCTTTCCCCTGATCGCAAACTGTCCGGCATTCTTGCCCCGCTTTTCGCCCTGCGCACGGCCAACGACCTCGGCATCGGCGATACGGAATCCCTCAAGGAACTGGTCGACTGGTCCTCGGCCCACGGTTTCGGCCTCGTGCAGGTCCTCCCGATCAACGAAACCGGCGGCGACAACAGTCCCTACAACATCATCAGTTCGCTGGCCCTCGATCCGACGACCATTGCGACCAACCCCAAGGCGCTGAAAGATCTCCCGGCCGCCGATTTCAAAAAAATCTGCGCCAAACACGACGTGGAGGCGCTGCGCACCGGCAAAGTCAATTACCGCGGCGTCCGCGCGCTCAAGGGCGAACTGCTCGAGGCGGCATACAAGAAATTCAAGGCCAAGCACCTCAAGGAAAAGACGCGTCGCGCCAGGGAATTCACCGCGTGGACCAAGGAGAACGCGGCATGGCTCGAGCCCTACACGCTGTTCCGCGCGTTGGTGCGCCTGCACGGCGAGAACGAGAACACCGACCTCTGGCCGAAAAAACAGCGCACTTACCACGCGGCGAAAAAGTGGCTTTCATCCGCCTCTCCGGCCGACAAACGCAAGGTCCGCGGCCTGCGCGATTTCTTCGCCTACGTGCAATGGATTGCCTACCGCCAGTGGTCCGAGTTGAAGGCCTATGGCGACGAACGCGATGTCGCGCTGGTCGGTGACGTGCCGGTGGGGGTCAGCATTTTCAGCGCGGACGTCTTCGCGCAGCCGGAGATTTTCGACCTGACGCGATCGGCGGGCGCGCCGCCGGAAAAAGTTTTCGCCGCCGATCCTTTCACCGCGAAGTGGGGACAGAATTGGGGCTTCCCGCTCTACAACTGGGGCGAGATGGCCAAGGACGACTACGCGTGGTGGCGCCAGCGCCTGCGCACCACGATGGAAATCTTCCACTTCCTCCGCGTCGACCACGCGCTCGGATTTTTCCGCATCTACAGTTTCCCGTGGCGTCCGGAGCGCAACGCCGAATTCCTTCCGTTGACCGAAGACGAAGCCAAGGCGCGCACCGGCGGCGAATTGCCGCGTTTCGTGCCCGGTGACGACTCGACCGAGGAGAGCCGCGAGACGAATCGCGAACAAGGCGACCGCCTCTTCCGCATGATCGTGGAAGAAACCGGCCAGCACCGCCTCATCGCCGAGGACCTCGGCGAGATGTCGCCTTACGTGCGTCCGGTGCTCCAGGCGCAGGAAATTCCCGGCTTCAAAATTCCGCTGTGGGAAATCGCGCCGGACGGCTGGCCGACTCCGGGGCGCGAATACGAACGCCTGTCGCTTGCCACTTACGCCACGCACGACCATCCGGCGCTGCGCGCTTACTGGGACGAGTGGTATGCCGCATCGCAATCCGACGACCCGCACAAAGCGCATGCCGCCTTGCGGCAGATGCAGGAGATCACGCGCTTCGCCGAAATGAACATCCCGCTGCCCGCGCCGTGGAGCGACGAAATCCACGAGGGTTTGCTGCGCGGACTCTTTGCCAGCAATTCCTGGCTCGCGGTCAACATGATCACCGACGTCTTCGGCACGGCCGAGCGTTTCAACGTGCCCGGTGCGATCGGCGACCAGAATTGGACCGAGCGTTTCCCCGTGCCGGTCAGCGAGTGGGACAAGCACTGGCCGGAAAAAATCGCGCGCCTGCAGCAGGCGATGCGCGAAACGGACCGTTACGTCTCCTAAAACGTCACGCCGATCTGCGCGCCGAGGACGAAGGCGTTCGGAATGGAACCCGTGCCGCCGGGTTGGATGATGTATTGCAGGTCGGGCTGGACGTAGAAGAAGCGGTTGAACTGGATGCGGTAGCCCCACTCGAGGGCCATTTCGAAGCTGACCGCATCACCGTCATAAGCGAGTCCGGCCTGCCCGTAGTCGGAGCTGAAATTCCCGTAAGCCAGGCCGAAAATGGCCGTGTCGTTGTCGCGTCCGGGCAGGATGCCCTGGTAGACGATGCCGCTGTTCCATTGGAAGGGAAGCTTGGCAATGTTCTCCTGCGGCGAGAGCACGAAAGCGGTCCAGAGGATGAGGCCCTGATCGCTGCCCGGTGCTTCCTGGTAAACCATCTGGTCGCCGTGCCAGTAGAATCCGTAAGCGTTCGCCGCCGTTTCTTCCGATCCGAATTGCGAATAGAGCGACCATGTCGAGTAGTAGCCGCCGAACCAGTAATGCCCCGGCATGCCGTGCAGGTCGTCGCCGGGACCGCCCAGTTCCTCCGCTTCCTCGCGCTCGGTCGGCACGCGTTTGACGCGGCTTTTGAAAAATTCCGGCGTCCAACCGGCTTGGCCGACGAACATGATTCCGTCGGTCGGGGCGAAATCCATATTCAGTCCGTTGAGGTTGCGCGCAAACGTCCGGCCCGAGACCTGATACATGCCGAACATGGCATTCCAGTCGGGCGAGGGAGCGACGCGCAGGCGCGCCGCCCAGCTGGCCCAAGGATAAGCGGAGAACGAGGCGTTGACCGGCAGGGCCTGCGGGTTTCCGTCGATCCCGTTGTTCATGTAGAGCCAGTAAAGCGGCGAGCTGGCGAAGTCGTCGCCCGCGGAAAAGCGGCCGGCTTTGATCTCCGCTTTTTCGTTCCAGAATCTCTGCGTGAGATAGAGGTCGGTGAGGATGATCGTCTGTCCGCCGTAGATCTGCTGCACGGTGAACTGGTTGCCGATGAAGTCCTGCGAGAGGCTGTCGCCGTTGCGGTCCGTGGCGGCGATGGTGAAGGTCGCGCCGCGCCAGCCGACGAGTTTCTCGAGGTCGAGTTTCACGCCGAACGCGATGTTGTCCGTGTAGGTGAAGCCTTGTTCCATCCCGCCGACCGGATTGCCGGCCAAGTCGGTGGTGTAGGTGCCGGAAATTTCCACGCCGGTGTCCTTGTCCAGCCAGTTGCGCACGCCCCACCAGTCGCCCGTGGCCACGTCGCCGCGCCACCATTCTTCGGAACCGATGAAGTTGCTGGGATACGGCGTGTAGTAGTCCCAGAAACGGTTTTCCATGGCGGGGGAGGATCCTGCGGACAGGACGAAAGCGGCCGCGAGGGCCGCGAGGCGGCGGGGGGTTTTCATAAGGGGGAGGCTGCGATTTTGTCGCGTCCGCCGTGCAACGACAAGCGCGCGTGCGGGTCAGGGTTGCCCGCCGACGAGCAGGCAGATTTCGCCCCGGGGCGGCTGCTGCGCGGCGCGGGCGGAAAGTTCCGCCGCGGTGCCGCGCCAGTATTCCTCGAATTTTTTGCTCAGCTCGCGGGCCACGCAGACTTGGCGCGATGGGTCCAATTCGGCCAGCACAGCGAGCGACTTGCCGATGCGGTGGGGAGATTCGAAAAAGATGCTCGTCTCGCGGCGGCCGAGCGCCTCGGTCAGCACGTTGAGGCGGCGGCCGGATTTCACCGGCAGGAAGCCGCCGAAGTAAAACTCGTGCAGCGGGAGCCCCGAGCCGACCAGCGCGGGGAGGATCGAGGTGGGTCCGGGCAGCACGGTGAACTCCAACCCGCGCTCGAGGCAGGCGCGCACCACGCGGAAGCCCGGGTCCGAAATACCCGGCGTTCCGGCATCGGTGAGCAGGGCGATGTTTTCACCCGCGGCGAGGCGTTGCGCGATTTCCGCGGCGCGCTGCGCCTCGTTGTGCTCGTGCATGCTGACCAGCGGGCGGCTGATGCCGTGGTGCCTGAGAAGGATGCCGGCGTGGCGCGTGTCCTCCGCGGCGATGAGGTCGGCCTCGCGCAGGACGCGCAGGGCCCGCAGGGTGATGTCTTCGAGATTGCCGACGGGGGTGGGGACGAGGGTGAGCAAATCAGAAGCCCTCGCCGAGGCGCCCGGCCAACTTGACCGCGGCGTCGGAGAAAGCCAGCGGGAGCGCCTGCTGCTCATCGGTCTGCAAGTCGGCGGTGACGAAGAAACTGGTCAGTCCGATCACCGTGCCCTTCATCAATTCCTTGCCCGTCGAGTTTTCCATCACCTCGTATTCCACCGTGGTCTGCAGTTCGAATTCGCTCGTCGCGAGAACATTGCCGCGCACCGAGCGCGCGGGGCGGCGGTTCACGTTGACCAAAGTGGTGTAGAGCGTGGCGTCGGAGTTCCGCTCGTAGTTGATCGAATACGTGCCGTCGGTCTGGAGTTGTTTGACGATGGTGTCGGCCAGCATGCCCTCGACGTTGGGTTCGAGCGTTTTGTTCTGCGAAGTCGGGACGGCGAGGGTCTGGATGCCGCGCATCATGCTCGGCCGCGCGTCGCCCAGCGAATAGGCGCAGCCGGTCAGACCGATGGCGGCGGCACCGAGGATGGCGATGAGGACGGCTTTCATTATTCCACGGGAAGATCGGGTTCCACCGGCGGCAGGTCGACGGCTTCAGGCCCGACCGGTCGGACGTCGGTCGCCGAGGTGCGCAGCCGCGGGCGTGGCGGGGGCAATTCCTCGGCCGCGATGGATGCGACCGGCGGTCCGGCGTAGTTGCTCAGGGCGGAAGTCTCGACTTGGTTCTGCAAGCGGCGGCGCATGGCGGCGCGTTCGCCGGTTTCGGCGCGTTCGGGGCTGGAGCGCAGTTCGTCGTCGCCGACCTCGGCGCGGATTTCCTCGATGCGTTCGTTGGCCAGCTTGGCGTCATCCGTTCCCGGTTGGCGCCGGACGAGGTCCGCATAGTAGATGACGGCCGCGCGGTAGTTGCTGTTGCGGTCGTAGAAGCGCGCGATGGAAAGAAGGTCGCCGGCCTCGCGTCCGGTCATGCGGTCGAGGTTGTCCCGGGCCTGCGCGGCTTTTTCGCTGTTCGGGTATTCCATGAGGAATTCCTCGAAGGTGTTCTTGGCGTCGATGGCCGCGGAGAGGTCTTCCGAGCGTCCCATGGCCTCGGTCAGTTGCACGTAGCCGATCTGGTAGAGCGCGTCGTCGGCGTAGTCGCTCGAAGGATAGCGATCGAGGATGATCTGGTAGGCGGCGATGGCTTCCCCGTATTTGCGCGCGCTTTCCAGCGATTGGCCGAGTTTGAATTGGGCCTCGGGGGCGAACCTGGCGAAGGGCGCGTTGGCGATCAGCGCGTTGTACATTTCGCTGGCCCGCTCGTAGCGGCGGCGGTCCATGAAGCCGTCGGCAATGGCCAACTGGGCGGCGAGGGCGCGGTCGAACTCGCGCGATTGCGGGTAGTCTTCGACCAACTTCTGGTAGGCCTCGAACGCGCGGTTGGCGTTCCCCCCCTGATCGATCAGTTCGGCCAGACGGAATTGCGCGGCGGGGGCGGAAGGGGACACGGGATAGCGGCGGACAATGCTGCGGTAGACGGTGGCGGCCCGGCTGAAATTGCCCTCTCCCTCGAAACCTGCGGCTTCCTGCATGAGGGCCGCTGCCTCGGCATCGTTGGCCGGTGCGGTGGACGGAAGCTGGGCGAAAGCCGCTCCGGCGGCCAGAAACAAGCAGACGGAAAGGAGGCCTCCGCGGTGGTCGCGAATCGAGGACATCAGTCGGCCGAAAGTAGGAAGGCGCCCGCGCAGCGTCAAGCCGTCATGCGGGCGCCGGCGGACTCAATAGCGGCGCCAGAGGGCCGGGGCGAAGAGGACGAGGACGGCCAGGATTTCCAGACGTCCCATGATCATAAGAAGGGAGAGAAACAGATGGGTCGACGGCCCCAAATCGGCATAGGTGCAGGAAGGGCCGATCGCACCCAATCCGGGGCCGATGTTGAAGAGCGTGGCCACCGCCGCGCCGAAGCTGCTGATCAGGTCGAAACCCGGTTCGAGCACGGCCATGACGAGCGAACCAAGGGCGACGATGAAGCCGACCAGGGCGAGGAAAAACCCGGTTTCGGCGAGAAACGAATCGGGCAGCGGCACGCCGTTGAGCCGCACGGGGATGATTTGCGCGGGGCGGAAGGTGTGGGTCAATTGCCGCGCGAAAGTTTTGAAAAACACGACGATACGGCTGACCTTCACGCCGCCCGCCGTCGAGCCGGCGCAGCCGCCGATGAACATGAGGGCGACGAGGAGGATCTTGGGGAAATTCGCCCACTGGTCGTAGTCGGTCGTGGCGAATCCCGTCGTCGTGCTGATCGAGACGACTTGGAAGGCGGCGGCGCGGACGCTGTCGTGCACGCCGCCGATCTGCTGATAGTAGAGGAGGCTGCCAGTCACCGCCAAGGTGACCAGACCGAGCATCCAGAGATAAAAGCGCGTTTCCTCGTCCTGCTTCCATTTCGTCCAGCGTCGCGCGAGGAGCCACGCGTAGAGCATGAAGCTGATCGCGCCGAGGATCATGAAGATGATGATCCACCACTCGATGGCCGCGCTGCCGAAGGCCGCGATGCTGGCATTGCGCGTGCTGAAGCCGCCGGTCGAGACGGTGGCGAAGGTATGGCAAACGGCGTCGAAGACCGGCATGCCGAGGACAACGAGCCCGGCCAGGCAGGCCGCCGAAATGCCGAGATAAATTTGCCACAAACGCACCGCGGTGTCGCGCATGCGCGCGGCGAAGCCCTCGCTGAATTGGGCGGAGGACTCGCGGCGGAAGAGCGATTTGGTTCCCCCGCCGCCGGCCATGGAAAGCACGGCGACGAACAAGACGAGGATTCCCATGCCCCCGAGCCACTGCGTGGTGGCCCGCCAGAGGAGAATGCCGCGCGGCAGGACCTCGACATCCTTGATCACGCTGGCCCCGGTGGTGGTGAACCCGGAGACGGATTCGAAGAGCGCCGCGGCGGGCGACAGGGACGGGGAGTTGAGAATGTAGGGCAACGCGCCGAACGCCGCGCTCAGGCCCCAGCCGAGTCCCACGATGACAATGGCCTCGCGCCGCAGGATTTCGCGCGACGACCCGGCTCCGAACCAGCGGAGCAAGCCGCCGGCCGCCGCGGTGAGCAGGGCGGACAAACCGAGGGCCCGGTCGGCCATGTGGTCCGGATCATTGTCATAAAGGGAATAAGCGAGGCAACCGAGCATCGAGACCGCAACCAAAAGGAGCAGCAACCCGATGAAGCGGGATATCTGGCGGTAATCCATGCCGGTCAGGCGAGCAGCTTGAGCAGCGCGGCCTTGGCGTCGGGCGCGACAATGGCCACCACGGTGTCGCCCGCTTCGATCTTGTCCTCGGCGGCGGGCACGGTTGCCTGGTTGCCGTGCTGCACGGCGATGAGGCCGCTGGCTTCGGGCCACGCCACCTCGGCCAGAGTGCGTCCGGCTGCCGGGCTGTCGTCGGCCACCGGGGCGGAGAGGATTTCGATGCCGCCGGGCAAGGTGCGCAGCACGGTGGCTTCGTCGGCGGTGACAAAGCGGGTGAGTTCGCGGGCCACGGCGACGCGCGGGCTGACCGCGTCGAGGATGCCGAGCTGCGCCCCGGAGCGCTGGATGGCGTTGGCGTAATCGGCACGGTGGATGAGGGTGAGGCACGCCTTGGCCCCGAGATCGCGGGCTTGCAGGCAGGCCATGACGTTGTCTTCGTCGTCGTGCGTCGCGGCGACGAAGAAGTCCGCCTCGCCGACGCGTTCTTCTTTCAATTCGTGCAGCGAGGTGGCGTCGGCATTGATGATCGTGCAGTTCTGCAGTTGCTGGCCGAGTTTTTCGCAGAGGCGACGGTCCTTCTCGATGATGCGCGTGCGGAAGTCGCCGCCCTCGAGCGTCTGGGCCAGGGCGAATCCGTAGTCGTCGCCGCCGAAGATGACAACGTTCAGTTCGCCGTCGTCCTTGCTCCCCGCGTGCAGCTTGCGCAGTCCCTCGGCCAGACGGCGCGGATGGCCGTAAATGGTGACGAGGTCGCCGGCTTCGAGGGCGTCGTTGGCGTGCGGCACGAGGAGGTTGCCGCGGCGGAGGATGGCGCCGATGCGCACGCGCGGGGGAAGTCCGAGTTCGCGCAACGGGATGGCCAAGGCCGGGCTGCCGGGTTCGAGGCGGATCTGCTGCAACTCGATGCGGCCGCGGGCGATTTCCTCGACGACGAGGCAATCGGGATTGCGGATGGATTTGGCCAACTCGACCGCGGCGAGGCGGGCCGGGCTGAAGAGGTAGTCGACGCGGAATTGCCCCGCGTAATCGTAGAGCCATTGTTCGCGCTGCATGGCGAGGCTGGTCCGGGCGATGCTGCGGCGCGCGCCGAGGGATTTGCCGATCAGGCTGCAGACGAGGTTGGTGTGGTCGTGGCTGGTCAGGGCGAAAAGCACGTCGCACTTGGCGATACCCGCTTCCTCGAGGAGTTCCACGCTGGCCCCGCTGCCGTGGAGCACGCGGCTGTCGAGCTGCTCGTTGAGTTCGGCGGCGAGTTTCTCATCCTGCTCGATGAGGCAAATGGAGTGTTCCTCGTCGGAGAGGGTGCGGGCCATGTGCAGACCGATGGCGCCGGCGCCAACAATGATGATGTTCATGTTGCAGGCTTATGGTGCGGGCCGGAGGGGCGGTCGGGGCAAGCAAAAAGCGGGCGCCGGTTCTGTCGGCGGGGGTTTGCAAGGGGTCCGGCGCATGGCAGATTGCCGCGGTGCAGACGAGTTTTCTGGTGCCCGCTTACAACGAGGAAGCGTTCGTCGGCCGTGCCGTCGAATCGGTTCATCGCTCGGCCCGGACCTGCTCGCTGAGCTCCTACGAGGTCATCGTCTGCGACAATGGTTCGACCGATGCCACCGCGGCGCTTGCCGCTGCGGCCGGTGCGCGTGTGGTGAACGAGCCGCACCGCCAGATCGCCCGCTCGCGCAATGCCGCAGCCTCCGCCTCGTCCGGTTCGTGGCTCGTTTGGCTCGATGCGGATGCCGTGCTCACCGCGGACGTCTTGGGCGCCACGTTGTCCGCGCTGGAGACCGGGCGCGTCTGCGGCGGCGGGGCACGGGTGGAATTGGAGGGCGCCCCGCTTGACCGGGCGGCGCGCTGCGCGGTGCGGGGATGGAATTGGGTCGCGGCAACCTTCCGCCTCGCCGCCGGGTCGTATTTTTACGCGCTGCGCGAGGGGTGGAGCGAAACGGGCGGATTCAACGAGGCCGTCTACGCGGGGGAGGAAATCGGTTTTTCCCGCACCTTGAAGCGCTGGGGTCGCCGGCGCGGATTGCACTTCCGCGTGCTCGGACACGCGGTGCCCTCCTCCGCGCGAAAGGTCGAGCAATTCACCCTTTGGCAAACCCTGCGCCAGCTGGCCATCTGTGCGTGGCCCGGAAATCTCGGCCGCCGCGACCGGTGCGGCTTTTGGTATGAGAGGCCCGGCGACATTCCGACATCGCCATGATCTACCTCGACAACAACGCGACCACGCCGATCGATCCTCGCGTGCGCGAGGCGATGCTGCCCTTTCTCGGCGAGGCCTTCGGCAATCCCTCGAGTCCGCACGCCGCCGGGCGTGTCGCGCGCGAGGCGGTCGAAAAAGCGAGGCAGCGGGTCGCCGCCCTGCTGGGGGCGGTGGCCGATTCGGTTGTTTTCACCGGAGGCGGCACGGAATCCATCACCACCGCGATCCGCGGTGCTTTGTCCGCGCAACCGGAGAAGCGCCACATCATCACCTCGTCCATCGAGCACAGCGCGACGAAAAATCTTTGCGAGCAGCTCGAGCGCGAAGGTTGCCGAGTGACGTGGCTCCGCGTCGATGCGGGCGGGCGTCCCGACCTGGCCGAATACGCCGCCGCTCTGCGCCAAGACACGGCTTTGGTCTCGGTTATTTGGGCCAACAACGAGACCGGCGTGCTCTTTCCCGTGGAGCAAATGGCGCGGATGGCCGAAGAACGGCGCGTCGTCTTCCATGTCGATGCCGTGCAGGCCGCCGGCAAGATACCGATCGATCTGGCGCGCGTTCCCGTGCATTTGCTCTCGCTCGCCGCGCACAAATTTCACGGACCGAAGGGTGCCGGTGCACTGTTTGTTCGCTCGGGCCTCGGACTGCCTCCGCTGCTGCGCGGCGGAGGCCAGGAATCGGGCCGGCGGGCGGGAACGGAAAACGTGCCGGGTATCGTCGGGCTCGGCGTTGCAGCGGAACTGGCGCTAGCTGCCCTGCCGGTCGAAATGCCGCGCGTGGCAGCGCTGCGCGACGAATTCGAATCCGGCGTGCGCACGCTTTTTCCCGAGGCACGCTTCCACGGCAACCCGGAGCACCGTCTGCCCAACACGACCAATTTCGCCCTGCCGGGTCGCGATGCTCAGGGGCTTCTCGCCGGCCTTGACCGCCTCGGCGTGGCTTGCTCGATCGGATCGGCCTGCACCAGCGGGGAAGTGGACGCCTCGCATGTCCTGCGCGCCATGGGGGTGGGTGATGACGAAGCCCGCTCGAGTCTGCGTTTCTCTTTCAGCCGGATGAACACCGCAGCCGAAGTGCCTGTTGCGCTTGCCGCACTGGAGCAGGCCTCGGCACGCCTCTGAGGTGTGCGGTCTGGGTCATTGACGGGCGTCGGCAATTCTGGGATTCTGCCCAACCTTTTTATGCGCCACACCTTGTCTGTCCTCGTGGAAAACCGCTTTGGCGTGCTGACTCGCGTTGCCGGGATGTTCAGCGGCCGCGGGTTCAATATCGACACGCTGAATGTCGCTCCGACCCTCGATGCCTCCATGTCGCGCATGACCATCGTGGTCCGCGGTGACGACAAGGTTCTCGAGCAGGTGGTCAAGCAGACCGAGAAACTGGTCGATGTGATCAAGGTGGACGATTTCCGCGACGACGAATTCGTCGACCGCGAACTGGTGCTCATGCGCGTCAGCGTGAATGAAGACACGCGTTCGGAAGTCCTGCAGATTTGCGATGTCTTCCGCGCCAAGATCGTCGATGTGCAACTCGACAAGCTGGTCATCGAAATCACCGGCAACGAAGGCAAAATCGCCAAATTCATTTCCCTCATGCAGCATTTCGGCATCGTCGAAATGACGCGCACCGGCAAAGTCGCCCTCTCCCGCACGGGCGACAGCTGAAAAACATTTTTCCCATGGCAGCAAAAATCCACACAGACAAGGACGCCGACCTCAAGCACCTCAAGGGCAAGACGGTCGCCGTCATCGGTTTCGGTTCACAGGGCCACGCCCACGCCCTCAACCTCAAGGAGAGCGGCGTCAAGGTCATCATCGGCCTTTACCCCGGAAGCAAAAGCCGCGCGGTGGCCAAGAAAAAGGGCTTCCAAGTTTTCAACACCGCGGACGCGGTGAAAAAGGCCGACGTCATCATGGTGGCCGTGCCCGATACCAAGATCGCCGCGGTCTACGAAAAGGATATCGCCCCGCATCTCAAGAAAGGCAAAACGCTCCTCTTCAGCCACGGCTTCGCCATCCATTTCAAGACGGTCAAACCGCCGAAAGATATCGACGTCATCATGGTCGCCCCGAAAGGTCCCGGCCACATCGTCCGCCGCCAATACACCGAGGGCAAAGGCGTTCCCACGCTCATCGCCGTCTACCAAAACCCGAGCAAGCAGGCCAAAAAGACCGCGCTGGCTTGGGCCAAAGGCATCGGCGGCACGCGCGCCGGCGTGCTCGAGACGACCTTCAAGGAAGAGACCGA
>CAYQMP010000005.1:0-11026 GCA_964418615.1 uncultured Chthoniobacter sp.
CTTCCCCCTCTGCAAGAACAGTAACCTCAGTTACTCCCAAGCCACACCCACCGCGCGCGGGTTCGGAGGCTCCCCATGGGCGGCGGCAACTTTTCCGCTTGCCCACCAATTCAAACGATCGTATGAAGCGTGGCCGTGCATTTCAAATCCTACGCGGCCTTCCTGCTGCTCATCGGCGGGGTCATGCCGGCCTCGGCGCAGACTGACCGCGTTGCTTTCGACTTCACAGGACCGGATCCCGCCCGCGCCTTGCCATGGTCAACGACCTCCGTCCTCGAGCCGGGCCTGATCACGCAGGGTTGGACCATGGGCCCCGGTCTTTCGCTCGTCTCGGCGCGGAGCAACCGGATTGCTTTTGCCGTCAGCGCCGGTGATCAGCTCAGCACGTTGAACGAAGCACGCATCGCCGGTGCGTATCTCAATGTCCGTTTGGCGGCATCGAGCGGGCCACTCAACCTGGCATCGAATCGCATCCGCTTCACCATCCGCCGCGAGAGTTGGCATGCGCCGCTGCGGTTCGCCGTTTATTCCAGCGTCGACAATTTCGCCTCGCCGCTTTTCGTCTCCGGGGAAGTCGAGCAACTCGACGACGGAACGCACCCGTTCAGTTTTCTTCTGCCTTCGGCCGGTTTCATCGATTTGTCCGGCCCGGTCGACTTCCGGATCTATCCATTCGCCGCGCGTTACAGCGGCCACGCGCTTTCGCTCACCGCTTTTTCGCTGGGGGGACCAGTGCAAACCTACACCCTCGACGCCACGGCCACCGCGGGCGGCACAGTGCAGGTATCGCCGCCCGGCAGCGTCTTCGAGGCCGGACAAACGGCGCAGATCACCGCGCGTCCCGATGCCGGCTTTGCCTTCTCCGGATGGTCGGGCGATGTGAGTGGGTCGGCCAATCCTTTGACCGTGACGATGAGCGCCAATCTGGCCGTCACCGCGCGCTTCCTGACCAAGCCCGCCCCCCGCATGGATCTCGGCGGCAACCTCGAGGCGCTCGTCGATTGGAGCACGGCATGGGTTTTCAAAGACTGCTTCAAGCTGGCGCGCACATGGATGACGCGGCGCGTGGAGGTCGGCGAATGGGAGAGCAACCAGACACCGCCGACCGATGCGGACGGCTGGCCTCTGGCCGTCCCCTTCACCGCGTCCGGCGCGCAACACTACCTGCATACCATCGTGCCGCTTTACGGTGCCGGGAATTACACCGTGCGTTTCCAAGGCACAGGCCGCGTCGAAATGGTCGCGCCCAACGGCGGCGGGCGTCAGGTTGTCACGGCGACCGGTGGCACGACCACGCAGATCATCCATTTCAGTCCGACGCTGGCCGACAGCCTCCTTTATCTCGAAGTGCGCGAGTCTTCGGTCAGCGATCCGGTGCGCAACATCGAGGTGATCGCGCCCGGGCAGGACAGCAATCTTCAGACCGAGCCGTTCCATCCGGCATTCGTGGCGTCCCTCGCGCCCTACCGCAACCTGCGCTTCATGGACTGGATGCACACCAACTTGCTGCCCCACGAAACCGGACGGCAACCGCTGCGTTCTTGGAGCGACCGCACCACGCGCACCAGTTACACGCAGGCCCGTGGAAACGGTGCAGCCCATGAATACATCATCGAGCTGTCCAACCAGACCGGCAAAGACCCGTGGATCTGCATCCCGCACGAGGCGAATGACGACTACGTGCGCCAGACCGCACGCCTCTACCGCGACACGCTCGATCCGCGCCTCGAGGTCTACGTCGAATATTCCAACGAGACCTGGAATTCCGGATTCCTCCAGACGGCTTACGTTCAGGACCGCGGCGAAGCGCTCGGACTCGATGCGGCGCGTTGGACGGCCGGACAGAAATTCGTGGCGCAGCGCTCGGCGGAAGTTTTCGCCATTTTTGCGGAGGAATACGGCTCGGCGCAGCGTCATCGCTTCGTTGCCGTGCTGGCCACACAGGCGGCCAACGCGGGCCTGTCGGAGGAGCGTCTCGCCGCGATCAATGATCCATCGATCAACCCGTCCGCCGAGCGCCCCGACGCCTTGGCCATCGCGCCTTACTTCGGAGTGAACTACGAACCCGGCAATCCCGTCCCGACAGCGGAGCAAGTCGTCACCACGCTTGCCACTTCCGCTATTGCCGAAGCCGTCGGTTGGACGCGCGCCCAGGCTGCGGTAGCGGAAGCGAACGGACTGCGGCTCATCTGCTACGAAGGCGGACAGCATTTTGTCGGCATCCTCGGTGCCGAGGGCAACGCCACACTCACCTCCGTGCTCCACGCCGCCAACCGCGATCCGCGCATGCAGGACCGCTACCGCGAATACCTGACCGCCCTTGAACAGGAAGGTGTCGATCTTTTCGTCAATTTCACCCACATCGGCGAATGGTCGCAATGGGGCTCGTGGGGCGTGCTCGAATACCAAGAGCAACCCATGGCAAACGCACCCAAATGGCGCGCGCTCCTCGCTTGGCAGGATCAGCTTCTGGAACGCCGAGAAGAAATCCAACTCGAACCGAGCGCGACAGTCGGTGCACCGTGGACGACGACCTTCCCCCTGCGTCCCGGCCGCAGTTACAGCGTGATGACCAGCACCAATCTGACCGATTGGCTGCCCGTCGATGGCTTGGAAACTTTGCGCGGCGACGGAGTCACCACGAGCGAACTTCTCCCCGTCTCCGCCGAACGCCGCCGCTTCTGGCGTGTCGTGGCCGACGAGTAGGTCTCGAACCTGCTCCCGAAAGATTTCTATCTTTGCTTCCAAGGTAGGGACGAGCGGCTCGCTCGTCCGCTCTCTTTCCAACGGACACGCGAGCCGCGTGTCCCTACCCTCACGACTCTGTCGCGCCGGGTCTTACTCACCGATGATTTTGACCAACACGCGCTTGCGGCGCAGGCCATCGAACTCGCCGTAGAAGATTTGCTCCCACGGACCGAAATCGAGGCGCCCCGCGGTCACCGCGACGACAACTTCGCGCCCCATGATGCTGCGTTTGAGGTGGGCGTCCGCATTGTCTTCCGCGCCATTGTGACGGTATTGGCTGTGCGGTTTTTCCGGAGCGAGCTTCTCCAGCCATTTTTCGAAATCGGCGTGGAGCCCGCTTTCATCGTCGTTGATGAAAACGCTGGCTGTGATGTGCATGGCATTGACCAGACACAGCCCCTCTTTGATCCCGCTGACGCGCAAGCAGCGGTCGATGTCGGGGGTGATATTGACCAACCCGCGACGCGCGGGAACCTCGAACCAGAGTTCTTCTCGGAAGGATTTCATGAGTTCTCTTTACACCATGGAGAATGCAGAAGGCACGGAGGTATGAAGGGATGACGTGCAGGGGAGGTCAGAGGTTCCCAGCACAAAGAAAAACAAAGATTCACGGAGCGTGGCCGAAACGGACGCGGAGGAATTTTTTCCGATCGCCAGAGGGGAGAAGATCCACCGGGATGCTGGCGTTTGTGTTGCCGGGAACGACAGGGAGACCGAAGGGAACCCAAGCGGACAGGTCGGTCGACGATTCCAAGGTGTAGAGGGCGTAAGGCGAAGCGGTCCATTCGAGCGTCTGGCCGTCGAAGGCACGGACAGCCAGACGGGAGTTGGGGTCGACGGGACTGGTGCCGAAAAGGAACTCCTGAAGATTGGTCAAACCGTCGCCATCAGGATCGTCGGGGGGACGGTTGCGGGCCGCGGCGCTCGGAATGGCAGTGCCGAAATATTCGAGTGACCACGAGTCCGGCAATCCGTCGCCCTGAGCGTCCCCTCGCACCGCGACGACGCGCACACGGGTCCACGGCGAGAGGTTCGAGCCGTCGGAAAAGCGGACGTATTTCTGGTAAAAGTAAAGCGACCCGGCAGGGTCGACGCTATTGTCGCCGTAGTAATTATTCTGGGTGATACGCAGAAGTTTGCCGTCGAAGCTGGAACTGGCCACCGTGCCGTCCTCGGGCCCGTCGGTCACGATGGCGAGCGAGGCGGACGCGGTTTGCCGGTCATTGGCCGCAAGAAGGATCTGGTTGATGCCGGCAATGCCCGTGATCGGCGTAGGCGCGGAGACCAGTGTGAGGATGCGGTCGTCAGAAAATGGCGGTGTGTCGTCGAGCGGATGAGCCTTGCGGACGATCGGAACGTCATAATCTCCCAGAGCGGCACCGCGGCCGTCAGCATGCACGCGGTAATACATCATCGCTTCAGATAGAAAGGCATCGCCTTCGGAGGGATCCTCGCTGGAATGTGCCAGCCCGAGCACGTGCCCGATCTCATGACAGAGCACCTCCTCGAGAGTTGCCGCGGTTTGCAGCCTTTCCGCGGTGTGCTCGAGGACGACGTAGCCACGCGTGGTTTTGTGGAATTCCAACCCGGCGACGGCCCCGCCATCACCCCCGGCAGCTTGGAACCCCGAGGAAAAAACGAAAGCGCGTCCTCCGACACCCAGCGTGGTCGATGAGACGATGTCGTCGTGCAAATCATGCAGGGCAACACGGATGCGTCCATCGCTGATCCGCACATCGGCAGGCGACATGCCGAAGTTTTCCACGCCGTCGAAGCGAAAGACTATTCCGGTGGCGTCCGTCCACGCGGCAAAAGCATTGGCCACGGCTTGCAGGGCCACCGCCTCGGTGATCCCGTCCGGAAGCGTCTGCATATCGACAAGGTAGCCGATGGCCTCGCCGCGATCGGGTCCGACAAATCGGGAGGGAACATCCAAGCTACTCACCAGTAGCCCGGATTTGTCCGCGGTCGCCGTAGAAACCGGCACGGAAAATCCCTGAATCTCGGAGAAGTCCTCGCCGGCCGACATTTTTGACATCCGGCTCCTCGCGCGCTTCAGTTGCCGGACGCGCAGGAGCTTGTCGGCAGCAGCCGGCGTGACCGCTCTGGTTTTCGAAGCGAGCACAGTCACGCCGTGGTTGCCCCGAAGCACAGCGAGCGTGCCGTCGGCCTTTTTCCCGAGATGGAGCAGATATTCGTCGCCGATGCGGAAATCCACGCCGAGTCCGGTCGACTCCCCCTCGCCTTCGACGACCCCGCCGCGTTGCACGACGGTGATGGTTTTCGGGAAGGAATTCTTGATCGACTCGAGAACCTCGATACGGGCACGCGTGAAAATGCCCCCGCGCACCGGATGGCGGAAGGCCTCGACGGAGAGGACACGACCGCGGCAAACCCCCGCAGCGGCGGCAAAGTCCTGCGCCTCGGTGGTCGGCTCGAGCGAAGAGCCCGATGCGGAAGGCGTATGGACAACGACGACCGAGAAAAAAACAACCGAGGCGAAACGACGAAGCGCGAGAGTTCCGGGCTTCGCAGTCATGATTGTGAAATTAGGTCCGCTATTCCCCCGGCGCAACCTCGGGTTTCGGTCGTGATGCACGCAACCCTGAGCCGTAACCATGCCGTGCGAATCAAGCCGTTAACTGGCCGATCAAGGAAGCTCCCGCAAGGGAGCGGGCTCACTGGTCAGTGAAGCCTGCGCGGCCTCGGTGCGGAAAATCAGCAGAAGTGGCGGGGATAACGCTTCAACCTTTGGCCTTCGAATGCCTTGCCACGGCATAATACGCGAATTTGGTTCCAGCGCGGGGCCGGGCGGGAGAAGATGGTGTCGTGACAGGCGAAGAAGGCACAAAGCGGGCGAATCGTCCGGATTTCTCCACGGTGATCGCCGTGCTGAGCTTGGTCATTTCCATTGTCACATTGGTGACCATGTTCCTGCAAACGAGCCATCTCGCGGCGCAGGTCGACCGGATGCGGGAGCAAACCCAGTTGGCGGTGAACGACGCTTTTTACGCCACGGCCTTCGAAATGCAGCAGATCTTCGTCGAGCACCCGGAGTTGTGGCCCTATTTCCACGAGGGCAAGGACGTCGAGGAAGGCGCGCCGGCTGAGAAGATCGCGCTGCTCGAAGCGATCGGCCTGCTCAGGCTCGATTATTTCGAGCTGATCCAGATGATCTACCGGGCCGACCTGATGATGGACGAGGAAGACATCGAAGCCACCCGGAAATACATGCGCCACGGCATCGACAACAGCCCGGTGCTGCGCCGGCTCTTCGCCCGCCACCGGGACTGGTATCCGAAGTTGCAACCGTTCTTCGACGGAGCAGCGACGGAGACAAGGTGAAGGGGATTGTTCCGGATTCAGACCGCGTAGCTGGTAAATCAGGTAGGGACGAGCGGCCCGCTCGTCCGCTCTCTTTCCAACGGACACCCGAGCGTTCCGAGCCGTATCAGTTGATCGCCGTGGCGATCCGTCTCCGTCCGCTGCGGCGGACTCCGGCTGGCTCTACAAGCCGGAGGTCCGAGTGTCCCTAACCTGGACAAGACTTGTCGCGGCGCTCTGCACGAAAAACTACGACAACTTCCGCTTGCGCCAGCGAAGGCATGCCGCACCACCGATCAGCAGCACTGCTGCCGCCCACGTGCCGGGTTCGGGGACGGCGGAGGGCGGACCGAACGTCGAGGTCCCGACCAACGCACCAGCCTCGCCACCGGTGTCATAGACCACAGCGTAAGCCGTATGTGTGCCCGCCGTGAGATAAACGTTCCCGGTGAATTGAACGAGATTGCCGAAGTTTCCGTTTCCGGTGGTGCCGGATATGCCGTCATAGGAGGGTGAGTTGCCGAAGGGAGCGCCCCACCCGCCGATGCCGGGCATGGCCGGCAGACCGCTCATAATCTGTGTTCCACCGACGATGGTGGGAAAGTTGTCTATGCGTGCGTCATACCACGCTTGGTCGGCCGGATTGCTGGCGGTGGGGGCGACATTTTGCACCGTGCCGTTGATAAAGAAGGCCATGTAGTCGTCACCGGCCCCGAAAAAATTGAACTCATACAGGTCATCGGCCGTGATGGTGAAGCTCTGGGCCAGAACAAAGCTGTAGGGTTGCCAATTTCCGAAAGGGAAGGCGGATTTGTTCGAGTTGTCGTAGATACTGATCCAGCGGGCACCGTTACCATCCCCTGCATTGCTGGAGCCCCCTAACCAAGATGGCGATACGGTAGAGGGAACATACGCGTAATACGGAGGCGCGGCCGGGAGAGCGTCGGGGACAGCGCCGCTCACGCTGGACGATGGAGCGGCCACCACTTGCCAATAATCATCCTGCACGCCGGCTCCGGGCGTTTTGCCCCAACCTGTGGCAAAGATGATGTCGGCTCTGGCCGGAGTAACGGAACTGTCATAGCAGAGGAGAGCGACAAGTATGAGTAGACCGAAGACTTTCATGCGGGAAAGTTAGCGTCCTCCCGATCGAACCCGCAACGAGCAGCAGGTTACATGAAGGTTACACTTGCCCGGGCTCTTGACGAAGGGAGGCCATCCGAAGGACAGTCCGATCGCCGCTCATGCCTCACCGGAATTCCGCATTGCTGGCCGAGGAAGTAGACCGAATTTGCGATAGCCCGGTCTTCCGCCGCGCCAAGATCCAGACCAAGCTCCTGCGCTATCTTGCCGGCGAGTCCGCCGCCGGCCGGGGCAACGAACTCAATCAATACCTCATCGCCACCGAGGGCATGGGTTTGCCGGAGACCTTCGACCCGACGACGGATGCCACGGTGCGCGTCTGGGGCGTGCGTCTGCGCCGCATGCTCGCGAATTACTACCGCGGTCCCGGCGGCCAGAGTGCGGTGCGGGTGAAATTTCCCGAGCGCAGCTTCTGCCCGCATCTGGAATTTCGCGGCACGGACGCCGCCGATTCCCGCGAGGCGGACAAACTGCCGACGGTCGCCGTCATGGTATTCCGCGGCATCGGACTGCGGGGATCATGGCGTCACTATCCTGCCGTGCTGGCGGAAAACCTCATGGCCGCCCTCACGGCGATGCAGAGCGTGGAAGCGATCGGCCCGTTCCGGCGCCTGCCCTCGGCCGGAGATTCCGCGTTCGCCAGCCCGCAGGCGAACTTCACACTCGATGGCTCCGTGGAAGCGATGCCGGGCGGCCTGCGACTGCGAGCCCGGTTGCTGCGCCGCTCCACCGGCGGTGCCTGCTGGGCCGAAACCTTCGAGACAAAAATACGCGGCGACCGCATCCCGCGCGCCGACCTGCCGGCCGCCGCCCGGCTGGCCGCCGTGCTCGGCGACGATTTCGGCGTGATCCGGCGCGAAGTGCTGCTCGCCTCGCTCGGCAAACCCGTCGAGTCCCTCTCCTCACTGGAAACCATCATGCTCGTCTGGCGTTCGTGGTCGAGCATGGCGCCGCGGGAGATCACCGAGGCCCGGCGCGCCATGCGCTGCGCCGTGCAACGCCCGCGCGCCTCACCGCTGGTCAAAGCTTTCGCGTCCCTGAACTTGTTCGACAGCTGGGCCACGACAAAGCGGCTCCATACACCCTTGCCGCCCGGCCTGATGCGCTTGGCCGAAGAAGCCCGGCGCGCAGACCCCGACAACGCCTGGGTCCTTCTCGCGAATCTTTATGCCAGCATCGCCGCCGGCCACACCGGCCAAGCGGAACGCTGGATGCGGCAAATCGACAAACGCCGCGCCACCACACCCGCCCTGCGCCTCAGCTTCGCCTGTGCCCGCCTCGCTTACGGACTCGGCAAGGCCGACGATGCATTGCGCATCTGGCGCAAAGCCATGCGCGAAACTCCCTCGCCATTGGCCATCTTCTTCGTCGGCCCGGCCATCCACGCGCTGCGCGGACGCCACTGGAGGGAAGCGCTCGCTATGCTGGATCAGGCGGCGAACTGTGACTTTCCGCTCTGTCCGGCTTTGCGTGCGGCAGCACTCGCCGGCGCAGGGAAGAAAGCCGCGGCTCGGCGGGAACTGGCGGAGCTAAGGAAGATCTTTCCGGATTGTTCCAGCGTTGCTGCGGAAGTCCTCGCCCGCAGCACCGATCCATCCTGCCACCGCGTCATCCACCGCAATCTCACTCCACTGGCCCCCGATCTCTTCCCGGCAAAGACTTCAGGCGCCGCATAGCCGGGGAGTTTCATTATACCCGGAAGGATTTCATGGGGGATTTTTCCACCGCAGAGGACGCAGAAGGCGCCAACGGTCATAGAACGCAGCAACAAAAAGCGAACAAAAGGTTCAGACCGCGTAGCGGGCGAACTTGGGTTCGAGGGCGGGCGGGATGTGGGCGGTGACGAGGGCGTCGTCGCCTTCGTAGGCGATTTCGACGACGTGGCCGGCACGGTGGAGTTCGGCCAAGGCGGCGCTGTCGCTTTGCGGGATGCGGAATTTCTGCCGCAGGCGCCAAGCGGAGAGTTGGTTTTGCAACTCGTCGACGAAGTCTTCCAAATTTTCCCCGGTCTTGACCGAGACGGCAACGCTGCCCGGATAGCGGGCCAAAGCGGCCTCGACCGCTTCGGGATTGGGGATGCGGTCGATCTTGTTGAAGACGATGAGCGTGTGTTTGCCGTCGGCTTCGAGTTCGCGGATGACCGCATCCGTCGCGGCGATCTGTTCCTCCCATTGCGGATGGCTGACGTCGACGACGTGGACGAGAAGGTCGGCCGACTTCAATTCCTCGAGGGTGGCTTTGAAGGATTCGATGACGGTGTGCGGGAGCTTGCGGATGAAGCCGACCGTGTCGGTGAAGAGGACCTTCAGTTTGTTGGGCAGGACGAATTGGCGGGTGGTCGGGTCGAGCGTGGCGAAAAGTTTGTCCTCGGCGAGGACGCCGGCTTTGGTCAGGCGGTTGAGCAGCGATGATTTGCCGGCATTGGTGTAGCCGACGATGGCGACGACCGGCCATTGGTGGCGGGCGCGGCCTTCGCGTTGGATGGTGCGATGCTTGCGCACTTCCTCGAGTTCCCTCTGCAACCGCGAGATGCGCTCCTGCACGCGACGGCGGTCGACCTCGAGCTGGGTTTCACCCGGACCCCGCGTGCCGATGCCGCCGGTCTGGCGGGAAAGGTGCGTCCACATGCGGGTGAGGCGCGGCAGGAGGTATTGCAACTGGGCCAACTCGATCTGCAGGCGTCCTTCGCGGCTGCGCGCGCGGCGGGCGAAGATGTCGAGGATGAGCTGGGTGCGGTCGAGGACTTTCTTCGAGGTGACGGTCTCGAGGTTGCGGCCCTGAGCGGGGGACAGTTCATCGTCGAAGATGATCGAGCCGGCGCCGTGCTCGGAGCAACGGGCGGCGACCTCCTCGGCTTTGCCTTTGCCGATGTAATACGGGGCCGTCGGGTGCTGGAGCTTTTGCGTGACCGTATCGACCACGGTGGCGCCCGCCGTGGCGGCCAGTTCGCGCAATTCGCTGAGCGATTCCTCGAGGTCCCAGCGGGTCACCCCGTCATGCTCGAGTCCGACCAGGACGGTTTTTTCCGTGGCGCTGGGAGGGGGTGCGGTGATGATCATCCGGCAAGGCCCAGTTGGCGGGCAAGGCGGTCGGGATAGTCGGACGTCACGGTGCTCAGATTCTCTGCCGGAAAAGTGGACTTGGCCCGGAACCACGTCAACTGCCTTTTGGCGTATTGGCGGGTGGCGGTGGTGACAAGTTCGACACAAGTGGCCGGATCGATCTCGCCGTCGAGCAGGGCGGTGATCTCGCGCCACCCGAGGATTTGGCGCGCCGTGCCACCGGCCGTGGCGCGGGCGGCGCGGACCTCGTCGGTCGCGCCTCCGGCGAGACGCGCCTCGACGGCGGCAGCGATGCGGGCGTTGAGTTCGTCGCGGTCGCGGGTGAGGACAACACCGCGCAGGCCCCCGGGCACGGGCGACTCGGTCAGAAGCTGCGAGGCGGGGCGGCCGGTTTGCAAAGACAACTCCAAGCGACGTGCCACGCGGCGCGGATTGTGCACGTCGATGACGGACAGGCTGGCGGGATCAAGCGATTGAAGCTGGCTCAGCATTTCCTTGAGGGTCATTCCCCTCACCTGCTCACGGAGGGTGGGATCGATGTTCGGGAGTTGCGGGAGCCCGGCGGTGAGGGCCTGCAGGTAAAGTCCGCTCCCGCCGACGACGATGGGAATTTTTTGGCGTGCGACGATGCCGGCTATAACATCGAGGGCGCGGTCGGCGAATTGCGCGGCATCCATTTCGTCGGTGCATGGAACGCTGCCGAAGAGATGATGCGGGACGCGTGCTTGATCGGCGGCGCTTGGTTGCGC
>CAYQMP010000005.1:11126-18500 GCA_964418615.1 uncultured Chthoniobacter sp.
CGCTGCCGAAGAGATGATGCGGGACGCGTGCTTGATCGGCGGCGCTTGGTTGCGCACTAAGCACAGGGAATTCGCGATAAAGTTGGAAAGCATCGGCGCAGACGATTTCGCCTTGGTGCTGCACGGCCAGCGCCAAGGCGATGTCCGATTTGCCGACGGACGTCGGGCCGGCGAGAAAGACGGCGTGGCGGAGAATGGTGCGATCGGGCACGGCAAAAAAGTAGAAGCGGCATCTTGCCGCTTGTCGATCAAGGTTAAGCGGCCGGGACGCCGCTTCTACTTTCCAAACAACACGGGCCGGCGTGAGCCGGCCCGTGCGTGATTGAGATGGTCGACAGAATCAGACCTGCGGGGCGGGTTCCTCGGCGCGCTCTTCGGAAGGCGCGGAGGCTTCATCGCGGTCGCGGCCGATGGCGCGGTCGGGCGGGAGTTTGGCTCCGCTGACCACGAGCTTGCGGCCCATGTAGTCCTTGTCGTGGAGTTCGTCGACGGCGCGCTTGGCTTCGCTGACGCTGTTCATCTGCACGAACCCGAAGCCTTTGGAGCGCTGGGTGTGCTTGTTGGTGATGATTTCCACGTTGGCCACGGTGCCGACCCCGGAGAACAACTCGAAGAGGTCGCTCTCGGCGGCGTCATAGGAGAGGTTGCCGACATAGAGACGCGGCGTGGTGACCTCGATGGCCTCGGGCTTGCGCGCTTCGCGGGGCGCCCGCGGCTCGCGGGGTTCGCGTGCGGGACGCGATTGGTCGCGGGTGCGTTCGCGGCGGGCCGAGCCGTTGGCGGACGCTTTGGGCGCCTCCGGCGCGAGGCCGAAGAAGGCTTTGACTTTATCCCAGAAGCCGGCCGGCTTGCGGGGCTCGCGGGTGACTTTGTAGTGGTCGCCCGAACGCGGGGACCGTGACGAGGAGGAGGAAGAACCGCGTGAACGACCGCCACGACGGCGGCGACGCGGACCAGATTGACGTGAATTCATTGGAACGATCGGTATGTGATGTGTGGTAGGTGAACCGCGGGGCGCGCTCATCGCGCCGGGGATGCTTCCCGCGGAGGTGGAACGGAAGGGGCACCGACATGGTGCCAGCTGCCCGGGCGGAACGAAGTCCGCAACCGGATGGCCTTTCCGTGTATTTTTCGTCAACAACAGGATTGCTACGTCCGAACCGTGGGATAACCGGCAGGCTCAGCAGGAAAGCCAGCAGGCGGGGCAAAAGTCGCCCGGTTCTGCAAGTTCCCGGAAGACAGGACGTTACAACAATCATGGCTGTCATGTCCGAAAAGGACGCCTGCAACATAATTGGGCGACGGCGGTTTGCAATAAAGAAATCGCAAGGAGCGCGCCCCGGGCGCTTGTCTTGGGTCGGAATTCAGGCCCGAGCCGCGCGGACAGCACGCTGGCGATGGAAGCGCCATGCAGCCGCGGCCAAGAGAAGGACAGCGGTGGCGTAAGTGCCGGGTTCGGGCACGGCGGCGGTGAGGCTGAGGGGCACGAGTTCGCCGGTGCCGAGGAGTTGGGCGCCGGCGCTGTATCCGCTGAAGGTGATCTGGGTGAGCTGTCCGCTGGTCAGAGTGGAAGAGCCACTGCCGAAGAAAATGCGGCCCGCCGTTCCGCCGGAGAGCGTGCCGGCCCAATTGGCCACGGTGAGGGTGGCGCCCCCCGACCAAGCCACGCCGCTGCTGTCGACAAAGACCAGATCGCGCAGGCCTGCGGCGGCACCGAGATCGATGGTCGAGTTGGCATTGAGGGTGAGGTCGCCGAGCGACTCGGCATATCCGGCCGAGGCGTTGCCGGTGCGGAAGGTGCCGCCGTTGAGGACGAGGTCGGTGCCGTTTTCGATCTGGTTGGCCGCACCGAGGGTGAGCGCACCGGCGTCCACTTGAATCGCGCCCGCGGCAAAATTGTTCGAGACCGAACCGTTGCTCAGGACGATTTCGCCGGCGCCGGCTTTGATGAAAGTGTTGGTTGTGCCCGAGGCATCGCTCATCGAACCGGTCAGGGTGACCGTGGCGGAGCTTTGCGTGACATCGAAGGTGCCGCCACCGTTGTTGGTCAGGGTAATGTCGCGGTTCATGGCGACGTCGGAGGTGTTAGTGTATTGCAGGATGGCGGTGGTCGCGTTCGATCCGGCCAGGACGATGCTGCTGTCGATGCCGATGCTGCTCGCCGTGCCGGTATCGGCCAGCGTGTTCACGCGGAGCGTGCCGTTGGAGATGGTGGTGGCGTCTTGGTAGTCGTTGGTCGTGCCGGTGACTTCGAGAACACCGCCGCCGATCAGCTCAAGACCGCCTGCACCGGTGATATACGCGCTCACCTCGTTGGTTGTTCCGGCGGCCACATTGTAGACCGTGTTGTTGTTGGTGATGACACCGGCCAAAACGTTGCCGCTGCTGACGAAACTGATCTGGCCGGTGGCATCGATGGTGTTGGTGATGCGGATGGCGTTGCTCAATTCGAGCCGCGCACCCTGCGCCACGATGACCCCGCCGAGGCCGGCGGCGCCGCTGTTGGCCAGGCGCACCGCGCCGTTGCTGATCACGGTCCCGCCGGTGAAGGAATTGCTGGCCGAGAGCACCATGGTGTCGTCACCGATTTTGGTCATGCCACCGGAACCGCTCACCGTGCCGGCGAGGATGCCGGAGCCGTCGAGGCGCACATCGTTGGTCGCTAACTCGAGGGGGGCGGAAAATTGCACCCCGCCGGTGACGCGCAGCTTGGTGTTGGTTCCGGCCATGACCATGGTGCCGCTGCCCAGAGCGTTGCTCGAGGTGACCTCGACGACGCCTTCGTTGACCCGGACGGTGCCGGTGAAATTGGTCGAATTGCCGCCGAAGGTCAGCGTGCCGGAGCCCTCTTTGAGCATCTCTCCGGAGCCTTGCACTCCACCCTCGAGGACCAAACTGTTGCTCACCGTGGTGGTCACGGCATTGTTGCCGGAGCCATCGACCACGACCGTGGCACCGAGCGAGTCGGTGCCGCCGACATCGCTGATCGCTCCTCCATCACCCGGTTCGAGCAGACCGCTGTCGGCACCGTAACCCGAAAGGGTCAAGGTCCAGCTGTCGAGACGGGCCTGCGCGTATTCCTCCGTGTCGGCCACGAGCAGGCTCCAGCGGTTGCTGGCCAACCACGCTCCATTGAGGGCGGATAGTCCGGTGGTCACCGCCTGCGAGTCGTAGGCGACCGGACTTCCGTAGGGATCGACGGAGAGGCGGCCGTCGGCGTTGTAGGTTCCGGTCGCTCCGGTGATATTGTAAACGTTCGGCACGACGAGCGAATCGTCGAGGGTGATATTCAGGCTGGAGAGTTCGCTTCCCCACGGGTCGGTGGCATTGCGTCCGGGACGGTTGAGGAGCACGGCCACGCGCTCTTCCTCCCAAGCCACGCCATGGGTCAGCGTGGCATAGAGGTCGCCGAGCCACATGGCGTTGTTGGCGTTCGGCGAAGAAAGCCGGAGGGAAATATTGACGTCGGTAATGTTGGTGATGCCCGAGTTGGAAAAGACAATGCTGCTCAGGTGTTGCCCTTGGTCCGTCACGTTCTGGTTGACCTGAAAGGTTCGCTCGACGCGGATCTGCGCCATGCTTGCCGGGGCAAGTCCCAAGAGAAACAGCACTGCCAGGGCACGCCTCATTGGTTGGTGTTTGTCAGATAGCCCCGGAAGAACATGCTGCCGTTCCAGTCGACCGCATGGTCGCCGGCCTTCTGGAAATGCACGCCGAAGGATCCGCTCGGACCGGAGTTGGTCGGACCGGCGGAATCCCACACGGCGTTGGTCAGTTCGCCCTTGTATTCGATGCCGTAGGTCTGGTTCGGGACGCCGATGAAGTAATTGGTGATCGACGTGTTCGTCCCGTCGTAGACCGCATCCCCCAACCAGACGACCTGCAGGTCGGTGTAGGCGACATTGGTATCCGCCGCGAGAGTCACCGTGACCGTGGCGGTGTTCGTGCTGGTGCCGTCGGTCACGCTGTAGGTGAAGGACTCCGGCGAATTGGTCGACGGGGTGAGAATGACGAAGGAAGACCTGACCGACACCGAGTTCCCCGCGCCGGCGGTGGCGCCGACAATGCTGAGGCCGCTGTTGGTCAGCACGGTGCCATTGGTTGTGACACGGGTGTCGTTGGCTAGCAACTCGGCGAAAGAGTAGCGGTGCTGCGTGGTGTTGTTCGTCTTGGTCACCGAATCGGCAACCGGCAAGGGGCCGTGGATGATCAGCGTGCCGCTGGCCGTGCCGGCGTAGGTCGCGTCGTTGATTGTACCCGTCACCGCGTAAGTGCCGGGATTGGTCGGCGCCGTGGCCGAGCCATCATACGTTAAGTCGACGGTCAGGTCGGCAGGATCGGTGGTGGCCGTCGCGCTGCGCGCCGTTCCGGTGTAGGCCTGCACGAGGTTGCCGAGCGTGACCGTGGCCTGCGTTTTGCCGACGAGGGGGTTGCTGCCGTTGTTGATCTCCGTCTGGTTGTCGATCCCGTCGCCGTTGTAGTCGCCCGCGGCGGTGAGGAGGTAGGCCGTGTTCGTCGTGGTGGCGGCACTGGCCGAGTTGTTGTCCGTCGGATTGACCGCCTGCACGGTCAACTCGATCTTCGTGTCGGCATCGGCCGCCGTGTAGGTGAACGAGTTGCTCGAGATGACGGTGTTCGTGGCGGTGGCACCGTTGACCGAAACATTGACTTTGTATTGCGGGACAATGCCCTCGCTGTCCGCGGCGACTTCGGCCCAAGTGAAGGTGGCCTGATTGGTGATGGCGTAGCTGCCGTTGGCCAGATTGTTGGTCACGGAGCCGCTGACCGCGGCCGGCGCCGTGGTGTCATAGAGCTTGAGGTAGAGGGCCTCGTAGGGGGCCGCCGTCCAGGCTCCGGCGTCGGAGGACGGGATGGAGTTCATCCCCACGTAGATGCCGTTGGAAAGTATGGCCGCTCCGGTCAGCCCGGCACCCCAAAGAAGATCATCGCGGCGTCCCTCGCTCTGGCCGAGATGCGCGGCGATATTCTTCACGTTGTAGGTGCGGTCGCTCTTGATGCCGTAGTCGTTGACCCCGTTGCCATCGACGTCCTGCGCCACGTCGAAGGTGCCGCTTTGTCCGGCGTCGCGGTTGAGGTTGACGAAACCGAAGACGACATCGTTGCTCACCGGCGAACCGTTGAGCGTCTCGTATTTGGCCACCGAGAAGATCGACTCGTGGACGCCGCCGCTGGTCTGGTTGATGAAGTAGCGGTTGTTGGAGCGCAAAGCCTTGCTGAAGCCGCGCGCCGCATTGATCGCGCTGTAGGCCGGTTGCAATTGGTTCAGCGAGTAATCGTCGTTGCCCCACACGATCATCATGGAGTTGTAGGTCTTGAAGTGCGGGACCGGCTTGCCGAAGTTGATTTCGTAGAGGTCGTAGCCCCAGAGGTTGGAAATGCCCAACTCTTGACCCGGGAAGATCATCGGCGCGCCATCGAGCGTCCCGTAGACCGCGTAGCGGATGAACGCCTGCCAGGGATCTTGGTAGTTGTCCTCATCGTGCGACACGGTGTTGAGCAGGACGAGGCCCTGGCCGTAGGCGCCGCGGCGATCCTCGAACATCGAGCGGTAGTTGGAGGTGACGGTCGCGGCTTTGCCGGGGAAAACGATGTTTTCGTTGAGGATGTCGAAGTGACGGTTCGAACGGTAGGTGATGGCCCCGCCGTCGAGGGACTCGGACATGAAGACAAAGCTCCACTTGTAGCTGCGGGCCACGTTGATGATGTATTCCCAAGCCTGCGGCGGGAGACCCTGGCCGAAGTCGCAGCGCAAACCGTCGATGCCGCGCGCATCCCAGGCATAACGGGCCGCCGCATCGCCGTCCTCCGGCGTGCTGTTGCGCGCTTCGCCGGCCGGCCGGCCTTTCTCCAGCCAGTAGGGCGCGTAGCGGGCGAAGTATTGCCAGACGCCGCGCGTGATGCCGTCGAAGTTACCGTCGCTCGCGGAGTAGTTGAAGGTGTCGTCCTCGTTGAGCCGGTTGTTGTTGTCCGACGGATTCTGGCTGACCAAGGCCGCGTAGCGGCCGAAGAAAATGTCGACCACGTCGAGCCATTTGCCGAAGTCACCGCGGTCGGGACCGGGGGCGATATTGTTGTCGAAGAAGTCGTTGTAGTAGGTCGCCCGCTGCGCGTAGTCGTTTTTCCGCGAGAAGAAGCGCACTTCGCGGTCGTGGATGAGATCGGACGCACTCCAACCGGACGCTTCCACTGCCGGCATGATGTAGTCCAAGCCGGGCTGACCCAACTCGACATCCCATGCCGAGTGGTTGAAGGCGGCATCCGGCATCAGGTTGATGCCCGCCTCATCAGCCTTGGCCATGAAATTCTGGAACGCCGCCATGGCCGCGGCGCGGTTGGGTGCACTGGTGACATCGGCGATATTGCCCGGAGTCCCGGAAAAGGCGGCGGTCATACGCGGTTCGACTTCCCAGAAATTTTTCTTCGCGTAGGGACTGCCTAATTCGAAGGGGTAGTTGACATTCTCGACGTAGGTCGATCCGTTCCAAACCATGGTATTGGCGGACGACTGAGCAGGGTCGCGGGCGCGAATGTTGGCCGCGCTCTCGTGGCGGCCCTCCCAACCGTAAGGATGGTAGGGCTGGAACCAGATCCAATTGACCCCGAGGTCCTGCAGGTAGCCGAGGTTGAAGTTGTTCACGCGATTGGCGTCCGTGTGGATGGCATTCGCCTCGTCGGTCAAATCCTCGATCGTGCTGCGACTGGCAAAGTCCCTACCCGAGGCTTCTATGTTGAAAATGTTCAGCTCATACATCCGAATGTCTCGGGCCTGCACGGGAGCGACAGTGATGGCGTGATCGCGGCGACCGTCGGACGAATACCAGACCCAGTTGGTGCTGGCGCTGGTCTTGTAACGCGCGGTCAAACGGTAGGCTCCGGTCTTGGTCGCGTTGATCGTCGCGGTGTAGTTGGCCCCACCGGAGTTGGTCATGGTGTAGGCTTGGTAATAAGTGTTCGTGTTGGTCACGCTGATCGCGTTTCCGTCCGGAGGGACGATGCCGTCGGGGATGCCGTCCCCGTTGGCGTCGCTGCTGGCACGGTCGCGGTTGTTCAGGTTGCTGAAGAGTTCGACGTCGGTGATGTTGCTCGTATTCGGCGCGAAGGTGACGGTGACCGGGATGGAGTCTCCCGCGATTTCGTCCACGTAGAGCTTGGTCGTGGTGTAGTCGGCATTGAGCGAGCCGTTCGATGGCGTGGAAACAGTCAGCTGCGGGTCGCCCGGGACACCGATGGAGAACACGGTCACCGGGTTGGTGTTCGTCGTGTTGTAGCCGGCCCATTGCTCCTCGCCATTGGCACTGTTCCAGAATCCGATGCGGTAGTTGATGTTCTGGAACGTGGGCATGTTCGTCACCA
>CAYQMP010000006.1:0-16241 GCA_964418615.1 uncultured Chthoniobacter sp.
ACCGACGGCGTCGTAAGGCAACTTGCCGCTGGGCAACAAATAGAGGTTGGGCACAGAAGACGTTTGGACCACATCCTCGAGGTCGATGTCGGTGGTGAGGAAATCGGTCAGCCCGCGACTGCCATCGAGGCCGAAGATGCGGTGCTGGGTGGGGCGGCGGAGGTCGGCATCGACGACCAGTGTGTTGTAGCCGCCCTGCGCGAAGGTGTGGGCCAGATTGGCCAGCGTGGTGGACTTGCCTTCGCCCGCGCCGCCACTGACAAAAGTGAGCGTATTGGCATCGGCGGAAGGGCGGTTGAATTCCACATTGGTGCGGAGGATGCGGTAAGCCTCGGCATCGACGGACGCCTCGGGTTGGTCGACAAGGAGGGCGATTTCCTTGGGCACCACGGCAAGAACGGGGACTTGGAGGAAATTCTCCACGTCTTCCATGGTCTTCACGCTGGTGTCGAGATACTCGAGGAAGAAGGCCAGACCGATGCCCACGATGAGGCCGACGACCACGGCGAGGGCCATGTTGAGAAGAACTTTGGGTTTGGAAGGGGCGGATGCCGGTTCCGCCTTCTCCCAGATGCGCGCGGGATTCATCGGCATGCTGCGCTGCATGGTCTCGGTGGAAAGGCGAAGCTCGGCCGCTTCGAGAACCTTCTTGGCTTGGATGTAGTTGTTCTTGGCGCGCGCGTATTCCGCACTGCGGGTCTTGGCGTCACGCTGGTTGGTGCGCAGTTCCTCGATTTGCTTTTCCAAGGTAGCCAGCGAGCGCTCGGTGATCTCCAAGTTGGCCGCGAGGGTGCGGCGAATGCTGCCGACTTGGTCGGACAACTGCCGCTCGTAGGTGGCTTTCTTGGCCGCCAGTGCGGTGATCGTCGGGTGGCGGCGCCCAAGGCCCGATTGCAGGGCGCGAGCCAGCTCGGAATCGGTCTCTTGATACTGCGGCAAAATCTGGGCCACGGTCTGGTCTTGGATTTCGAGGGTCGGCAAGGCGCGGATGAGATCGTCGCCGGAGAGTTTCTCGATCTCGTTGTATTTGGTGCGCAAGGTAGCTGCTTTGGCGCGGGCTTCACCGACCAGAGTTTCTTGGTCCATGAGCACTTTCTCTTGGGCCTGCATGGGATCCTCCATGCTGTCCGGGTTGAGGTCGGTGATGCCGAGCTCGGTGCGGATGCGGCTCATCTCGTCGTTGGCCTCGGCGACTTTCGTGCGCTGTTTGGAAACCTCGTCTTCCAGGGTGGCAAGCGAGGCGCTGAGAACCTTCTGCTGCTCCTCGATGCGCTTGCGCTGGTATTCCTGCGCGATGGAGTTGGCCAAATCGGACGCCTCTTGCGGGTCCGTGCTCTCCACGCTGATCTGCAGGAGGTTGGTGTTACGCACCTCGCGAACGTCGATCATGTTGCGCAGTTTGAAGTAGGCCTGCTCCAGAGTTCGGACCCCGTATTCCTCGCCCCATCTCTGGACCAATTCCATGGACTTGATCACGGGGTAGAGCATTTCCTTGCGCTGGATGATCTGGAACTGGGTGGTGGCGAAGCGCGGATCCATCCCCATCCCGCCTTCGTAGCCTTCCCGGAAAATGCGGATCTTCTGCTCGTTCTGTTCGACCTCGATGATGACGTTCGACTCGTATTGGCGGGGAAGGAAGTAGGTCGTGACACCCGCAGTCACTACGACGAGGAGGAAAGCCAGAACGATGATCGGAAGGCGGAGGCGGATCACCCGCCAGTAGTCGAGGAAGTGCAGCTTGGCTTCCTGCACGGCACTGGTTTCGCGGTCGGTCATCGGCGGATTGTTCGGACAGTGAAATGTAGCAGGTCAGCATCAGGCCGCAAGAGAAGAGCGGCGGATCAATTTCCGGTGCAATCGCTGCATTTCCCGAAAAACGCGACTTGGAAAGGTTCGCGGTGTTAGATTGGCATCGTGAACATAAATCGTCCGATCTTGCTCTGGACACTGGCAGCCTCGCTGCTTGCGTGGGGAGCGTGGCAGGTCTACGCGGGGTGGGGTCTGGTTAGCTTAAATGTGAAGGACGCGCCGCTCGCCCGGGTGCTTTCGGAAATCGAAAGACAAGGAGGCATCGAAATTGCGTCGAACCTCGACCCGACGACCCGAGTTTCCCTGAACGTCAAGCGCGTCCCGGCCGTGGAGGCGCTCGACATCGTGGCAGTCCGCACGGATGCCTCGTGGCGGCTTGCTTACCTCGGAGCCCCATCGCAGGCGGCGCTCGCTGAAGCACTGACATCCTTCATCTCCGGCCGCGAGGTATCCGATTGGACCACGCACGGAGCGGGCGGCTTCTCCCTGATCGAACCCGAATCCGGAGGTGCGCTTGATTTGCGTCGGGTGGAATGGAGCCCGGCGGGCGGCGGCTCCCTTTCCGATGTGATGACGGAAGCCTCGGAAAAAACGGGGGTTCTTTTCGCGGCGCCCTCGGCTTGGAATCCGCAAGTCACGCCTCCGACGGCGGGCCCGGTCGCATCCGTTGCTCCCGCACTTTTCAAGCAGGCCGGCGGTGTCTCCCGCGAAGTCTTCCTGCTGCGCGGTTCCAGTGGACCGACGGAGGATGACTCACCTCGCAGCGGCCCGGGAGGATGGATCGGAGCGGCACCCGAACGTTCCGGGGGACGCGGCGGCGGCTGGATGCGGGCGATGGGCGACCCGGAGCGGGTGGCCGAAAGGGTCGAAGCGCAAATCGCCCTCCTGCCCGCAGCCGAGCAACCCAAAGCACGCGAGAATTTCCAAATGATGCGGGAGTTCTGGCAGACGGTGCGCGACCTTCCCGAGGAGCAGCGCCGCGACAAAGCCCGCGAATTTTTTCGCCGCCCGGAGGTGGCCGAAGCCATGGAGACACGCCGCCTCTCCCGCTGGGCGAAAATGACTCCTGATCAGCGCATCGAGCGCAGCAAAAATTACTGGAGTCGCAAGTCGGAAGCGCGCGGCGAGTCACGATGAACCGCACCGCATTCACCCTCATTGAATTGCTTGTGGTCATGGCCATCATCGCGGTCCTCGCCGCACTCGCCACGCCGGCCATAGGCACCGCTGTCGAACGGGGTCGCTCGGCCAAGTGCGTGAACAACCTCCGCCAGATCGGTGTCGCCGTGCAGCAATACACGGCGGAGAACGACTACCGCTTCCCCGCGATCGAGACCGAGCCTCCGTCTCTTCCCGACGACGTGGAGAACAAAGGAACCGCGCTCGAAGTCCTCGGCCCTTACGGTATCACGCAAGCCACCCTCACCTGCCCGACAGACGCCGCCACCCTGCGCAATGTGGAAGAACACGGCAGCAGCTACCACTTCTCGCCCGTGCTGCAGGACGAGACTCCGGCCAGCGTAAAAATCTACAGCCGGCGCGGCATCTTCACGATCGACAATATCGGCTGGCTCACCGTCTGCACCGATTTCCAAACCGTCCATCCCGGAAGACCCATCGGCATCAACGTCCTCAAAGCCGACGGACGTGTCATGCAACGCTGAGGAAAAGCCGGCAGTCGGGCTCGAACCGACGACCTGCTGATTACAAATCAGCTGCTCTACCAGCTGAGCTATACCGGCGATCAGCTTGACACCATAACGCAAGGAGCGACACGCGGCAATCCCGAGCCCCAAAACATGCGTGAGGTGGATCGCGCCGTCCCGGCGCGATTTAGATGAGGCAGAAATCGCGACGGGACATCGCGATCCACCTTCAGATCCCGAGGCCGGGCAGTCCTCCGAGTCCGCCGGTGACCTGACCCATGGTGTCGGCCTGCAATTTGCGGGCGGCTTCCTGGGCTTCGCGGATTCCCGAAAGCACCAGGTCCTCGAGCATTTCGACATCCTGAGGGTCGACCACTTCGGGGGCGATCTTGATCGCGGTGATGTCGCCGCCGCCGTTGACGGTAATGCTCACTTTGCCGCCGCCGGAGGAGACCTCCAAGGACTGGGCGGCGAGGTCGCTTTGTGCTTTGGCCAGGCGCTCCTGCATTTTCTGCGCCTCTTTCATCATTTTTTGGATGTTCATGATTTTTCCTCGGGTTCGAGCGTGGCGCCGAAAAGCTCGATGGCCGCTTCGATGCCGGGGTCGTTTTCGAAATCGTCGGCCGTCGGTGCCGGCGCCGCGGCGGCAACCGTCTCCGGCGCGGACGCCCCGGTTGCTTCGGGGCGGAAGACCACACTGCGTCCGCTCGCCTTTTTCCACAGTTCCTCGATGAGCTTCCCCTGCTCCTTGGCATGTGGGGCATTGAGTTGCTTTGCCTGATCGCGCGGAAACACCACGCGCAGCGCGCCATCGTCTTCGGTCACCTCGCCGGCTTTGTCCAACCAGGCGCTACGCAGCGGATGCTGCGCCGTGATCTCCTGCACCACGCCGCGCCAGAGGCTGCGGGCGTCGCCCGAGCTCGGCGACGCGGCCGGTTTGGCGGCCACAGCTGCAACGGGCTTCGGCGCCGCGGCCCGCGGTGCGGTGCGGGCGGGAGAAGGAGCGGCTCCGCCGCGCAATTCGGCCAAAGTCTCGAGCACCTCGTCGAGATCCGCGGTATGCAAAAGCTGGATGCCCTTGATCACGGCGATTTCGAGGGGAAGTTTTTTGTCCGGCGAAAAGCGCAGTCCCGCTTCGGCGGCCGAGAGAACCTCGAGCAGTTCGGTAAGCTTGCGTGCGGTGAAGCGTCCGCGCAAAGGCGCAAGCAACTCCCCTCGCCGTCCCGGGACGTCTTTGCCTGTCACTTCGGCGACCAACAGGTCGCGATTCATCGAAACAAGGTCGGACAGGAGCCGTCCGAGGTCCTTGCCGCCGTCGGACTGCGCCGCGACCAAATCCAACGCAGCCGCCGCATCGCCCCCAAGAATATGCGTGGCCAGCGCCGCCACATCGTCAGCCGAGGCAAAGCCGAAGATGGAAAGAACGTCCTCCTCGGTGACTTTGTCGCCGCAAAAGGAAACCACCTGGTCGAGCATGGACTCGGCATCGCGCATGCCGCCCTCGGCCGCGCGGGCGATGACCTCGGCCGCCACCGGATCGAGCGTCACTTTTTCCTGCTTGGCGATGGCCAGCAGGTGTTTGGCCGCCACCTCGTCGCGGATGGGTTGCAGATCGAATCGCTGGCAGCGGCTGATGATGGTGGCGGGAAGTTTGTGCGCCTCGGTCGTGGCGAAGAGGAATTTCACGTGGGCCGGCGGTTCCTCGAGCGTCTTGAGCAGGGCGTTGAAAGCCGCCGTGCTCAGCATGTGGACCTCGTCGATCAGGTAAATGCGGTATTTGCCGCGGGTGGGCAGGAAGCGGACGTTCTCCCGCAGCTCGCGGACTTGCTCGACGCCGTTGTTGCTCGCGCCGTCGATCTCGAGGACGTCGAGGCTGTTGCCCGCGGCGATCTCGCGGCAGGGATCGCATGCACCGCAAGGGGTTTCGGTCGGACCATTCACGCAATTGAGCGCCTTGGCGAAAATACGCGCCGTCGAGGTTTTTCCCACCCCGCGCGGACCAACAAAGAGGTAAGCGTGGGCCAAGCGGTCGCTTTTCACCGCGTTGCGGAGCGTGCGCACCACGGCGTCCTGACCGAGGACTTCCTCGAAGACCTGCGGGCGGTATTTGCGGGCGAAAACTTGGTAGCTCACGAACCTCCAATGTAACCCATGCGCGGCGCCGGTGCGGAGGAATTAATGCCGGAAGTGGCGTTTTCCGGTGAAAACCATGGCCAGATTCCGCTCGTCGGCGGCGACGATGACGTCCGGATCGCGCACCGAGCCGCCCGGCTGGATCGCGGCGGTCGCCCCGGCCTCGGCGGCGGAAACCAGACCATCGGGGAACGGGAAGAACGCATCGCTGGCCACGGCGCTTCCGGCCAGCGAAAGGCCGGCTTCGCCCGCTTTCCACACGGCAATGCGCACCGAATCGACGCGGGACATCTGACCCGCACCAATGCCGAGGGTGCGATCGGGAGCGGCGAAGACGATGGCATTGGATTTGACGTGCTTGACCACTTTCCAGCCGAAATCCATGGCCCGCGTTTCGGCCTCGGTCGGAGGGCGACGGGTGACAAGCCGGGCGGACGCCACGCTCTCGCATCCCGTGTCATGGTCTTGCACCAGCACGCCGCCGATGACCGAACGAACGTCCCGCGGGGCTGACGAGGGCAACCCACGCAGGCGCATGAGGCGGAGGTTTTTCTTTTTTTGAAGGATGTCGAGAGCGGCCGGCTCGAAATCGGGCGCGATGATCACCTCGCTGAAGATTTCCGCAATGGCACCGGCCAAAGCGGCCGTGAGCGGACGGTTGCAAATGATGATCCCGCCGAAGGGAGCCTGTTTGTCGGTGGCGAAGGCTTTGTCCCACGCGGCAAGCAGGTCGGCATCGCTGCCCACACCGCAAGGATTGGTGTGCTTGAGGATGGCCACCGTCGGGTCCGCGAATTCGCCGATCAGGTCCGCCGCGGCGGTGATATCGAGGATGTTGTTGTAAGAAAGTTCCTTGCCGTGGAGTTGCTCGAGATGCTCGGCAAACTTCCCGTAGAGTTCAGCTTCCTGGTGCGGGTTTTCGCCGTAACGCAAAACAGCGGCAAGCGGGTGCACGGAGTGGAAGGCGGCACCATCGGAGCCGAGATAGTCGGCGATGGCCCGGTCGTAAGATGCCGTAACGTCGAAAACTTTGGCGGCCAGCTCCGCGCGCAGTTCCGGAGTGGTCGCCCCTTCGTTGATCCGCATCTCCTCGAGCACGGCCGCGTAATCGGCCGGGTCGCAAACCACGGTGACCGCCGCGTGGTTCTTGGCGGCGCTGCGCAGCATCGAGGGACCGCCGATGTCGATATTTTCAATCGCTTCCTCTCTGGTCACACCCTCGCGGGCCACCGTGGCGGAAAAGGCGTAGAGATTGACCACAACCAAATCGATCGGCTCGATCCCGTGAGCAGCGGCTTGTTCGGCATGCGCGGGCAAATCGCGCCGGAAAAGCAAGCCCCCGTGGATCATCGGGTGCAGCGTCTTGACCCGGCCGTCGAGCATCTCGGGGAAGCCGGTGTGCTCGGAGACGTCCTTGACGGGGAGGCCGACCTCGCGGAGGGCCTTGGCCGTGCCGCCGGTGGAGAGAAGTTCGACACCACCCTCGTGCAACCCGCGGGCGAAATCGGCGAGGCCGGTTTTGTCGGTGACGGAGAGGAGCGCGCGGCGGATTTTCATGCGACGGCGACCTCCGGAACCGTCGCGGGATGGTGGAACTGCATTTCGTAGAGTGTGCGGTAGTCGTCGGAAACGCGCAACAGTTCCGCGTGCGTCCCGGTGGCAACGACGCGCCCGCCGCTCATCACCGCGATGAGGTCGGCGTTGAGCACGGTGGAAAGGCGGTGCGCGATGGCCACGACAGTCTTGCCCGAGGAGAGTTTTTCCAAGGCGGACTGGATCATGCGCTCGCTCTCCGAATCGAGGGCCGAGGTGGCCTCGTCGAGGAGGAGCACCGGCGCGTTCTTGAGCAAGGCACGGGCGATGGCCAGACGCTGCTGCTGTCCGCCCGAGAGAAGGCAGCCTTTGTCCCCGACCACGGAGTCGTAGCCCTGCGGCTGGGCCAAGATGAAGTCGTGCGCGTAGGCTTGGCGCGCCGCATCCTCCACCTCCTCCTTGGTCGCATCCGGGCATCCGAAACGGATGTTGTTGAAGATGGTGTCGTGGAAAAGAAAGGTGTCCTGCGTGACGATGCCGATGTGGCTGCGCAGGGAATCAATCTGCAGTGTGCGCACGTCATGGCCATCGAGGCGCACGACGCCTTGTTGCGGGTCGTAAAAGCGGAGAATGAGCGAGAGTACGGTGCTTTTGCCCGCGCCGCTCGAACCGACGAGGGCGACGCGCTGCCCGGGCGCGACACGCAGGCTGACATCGCGCAGTGCCGGGGCATGGGGGCCGTAGGAAAACGCGACATTTTCGAGGACAATCTCGCCGCGGCAAACCGCCAGCGGTTTGGCGTCCGGCAGTTCGGTCACGGTGCGCGGACGGCGCATCAGTTCAAAAATGCTCGTGGTGGCAGCAAGGCATTTTTGCAATTGGAGATGGATGCGGCTGAGGGCCTTGACCGGCTCGTAGAGAAGAAAGATGCCCGCCATGAGGGCAAGGAATTTGGCGGCGCTGAGCTGCGCAACATACACGTAGAATAGCGCGATCCCCACGCCGACCGCAGCCACCACTTCGACCAGCGGCGTGGTGATTTCCGTGCTTTTCTTCACCCGCAAAGAGTTGCGGAATTGCCGCAGGGTCGCGTTCTCGAAGAGTCCGGTCATGAGCTTCTCCCGGGCGAAGGACTTGATCACGCGGATGCCGGAGAAAGTTTCCTGCAGGATAACATTCATTTCGCCGGCCAACTCCTCCTCGGCCTTGCCGGCCTTGCGCACTTTGCGTCCGTAAATGGCCACCGGAATGATGCAAACGGGAAACAGGACGAGGGTGGTCAGACTGAACTTCCAGTCGATATAGAGAACAGCCGCGATGCCGGTGACCAGCGCGATGGGTTGCTTGAAAAGATTGACGCTGAGTTGCGACAGCGTGCCCTGCGCGGTTCTGGTGTCGTTCATCACGCGCGACATGAGGCGCCCGGTGCGCGCTTGGTCGAAAAATTCCATGCTCTGCCCCACGATGCTGGCGAAGAGTTTGCTGCGGATGTCGTTGAGCACGCGCAGGCTGACCCAAGACATGGCGTAGGCGTTGAGGTAGGAGAAAAAGCCGCGCAGAATCATCACCACGGGAACAAGGAGACAAGCGAGGAGCACGCCATCGATGCGCCCGCCCGAATCCGACAAAGCGGCCGTGCGGATAGCATCTTGGTTCGCCCCGCTGGGGAAAACCTCGTCGCCCACATGCTTGACGATGAGCGGAATGGAGCCGTTGAGCAGCGCGTAGAGCACACCCATGGCGACACCGAGGAAAAAGCGCCGTCGGTAGGGACGCAAATAGGACAGCAGCTCGGCATAGGGCTGCCATTGGCTGCGGAATTTTTCGGACCAAGACTTGCGGGGTTCGCTCATGTGCAGGGGCGGCAGTGTTTTGCCGCGCGGAGTGGGAGGCTAACAGCAATCCGGTTCGCGGCAAATCCCGCGTGCGCGGTTCGCCGATTGACGCGCAGGGAGCCGGGCGGACATTATCTTCTCCCACCGTGACCGACCAACCCATCCCCGGCTTCCACCTTGTGCGGCATCCGCTGGCCGAGATCAAAGTTTCGGCGCTGCGCGACAAAGAGACACCTCCTCCGGAGTTCCGCCGGTTGCTGCAGGAACTTTCCCAGCTCGTGGCCTACGAAGCACTGCGCGATTTCCAGACGGAAAGCACCGTGGTGCAAACCCCGCTTGGACCTTCACCCGGCGCCCGCGCCGCACGGCCGCTGGTGCTCGTCCCCGTCCTGCGGGCGGGTCTGGCCATGGCCGACGGGGTCTTGCGCATGTTTCCTACCGCCGCGGTGGGGCACATTGGAATGTTCCGCAACGAGGAAACTCTCGAGCCGGTCAGCTATTACTTTCGCCTGCCCCCGCGGGCCGGGAACGCGCATGTGCTTCTCCTCGACCCGATGCTCGCCACGGGCAACAGCCTGGCCGCCGCGGCCGACCGTTTGAAAAATGAGGGCATCCCGAAAATGACCTGCGCGTGCATCATCGCCTCGCGCACCGGCGTGGAGCGGCTGCGCGCCGCGCATCCGGACATGCCCATTTACGGCGCTGCACTGGACGAAGCCCTCGACGACAAAGGTTACATCACGCCGGGACTCGGCGATGCCGGTGACCGCATTTTTGGGACCTGAACCCGTCAGAGCCGCGGCGCACTGCGCAGCTTGTCTTCCCAGCGCGTGAGAAGGTGGATCACCATGTTGGTCCCGAATTTGTAGGTATCGAGCAATCCCTGCATGGGCGCGCGCGGGTCGATGTTGTGGATGTAAAGGCCGTTGTTCAGGTAAAGATCCCAGTTGAGGGCCACCCGCTCGCCGCGCTCGTTGCGGTCGTTGTTGAGTTCCCATTCACGCGGACCCTTCTGCTTGATGCCGAACTCCCACATATCGCCATAGTCGTTGGCCGTGTAGATGATGGCGATCTCGCCGAAGTAACGCATCACGTAGACCGGTTCATCATAATAGTTGAGGCCGGGCGGTTGCTGCTTCACCTCGGGGAAGTAGGGAGCGCGGCGGAACATGGGATCATTGGGTGAGAGCGCCTCGAAGTCTTTGTCCTTGTCGGGCATGACCCTTTTCATCTCGCGGCGAAACGCGATGTCGAAGGGCGAACCGCGCCCCGGCACCGAACTGTCGCCCCAGATTGCGCCACCGAGGCGGACGTATTTCTGCAGGTTGGCCACCTCCTTGTCGGTGAGTTTGAAGTCACGCGATCCGGTGAAGAAGATGAAGGGCGGCTTCGCGGCAAAGATGCGATCGCTGTCGAGGGCGACGGGTTCGACTTTGTTGTAGTTGGTCTTGATCTTGTCGCGCGACTCCTTGCTCATGAACTCCAGCAAGTTCGGCAGAGCGCCCTGCGGGATGTTGTCGGCCACGCGGAAGACCGAATCCCAGTTTCCACCGTTGTATTTCGCGATGAAGGCCGTGAAATCGAACTCGCGCTGACGCGTCCCGGTTCCGCTGCCGCTCCCCTTGCCCCAACCTCCGGTGAATTCGCGGATCTGGCCCGCAACCTGCGAACTCATCCCCGCGGCACCGACTGCCGAGGTCGGAGGCGCGGTGGCCGCGGCGGTCGGAGCAGATGGTTTGACCATGGCCGAGGGCGTGATGATCGCGTCCATGGAGAAATTGAGCGGGTTTTGCCCGGTCGTGGTGATCGCGGCGACCGTTGTGTTTTGCACCGCCGGCGTGGTCACGGTGAACGTCGTTTCCTGGGGCTGGATTTGCGAAGCGGCCGGCGGGGCCGCCATCTCCTCGCCGCCGGCGAGGAACCCTCCTTCGCCTCCTTCGAAGTCCGGCGGCTCCTGCATGGCCTCGAAAAGCACCGTGCCGCCGAAAATGACGATGAGCAGCACGTGCAGCACGAAGGAAATCGTGAAGAAGCGCGAGTTGTTGAACTTGTCGATCAACCGTTCCAACAGCGTGTTCTTTTCGGGGGCTTCCATGGGCGGCTTTCCAATATCTCCCGACGAGACGCGAAATCAACGCCGGACTGGACGCTTGGCGCGCCGCGCGCCCTTTGCCAACCTCCTGCGCCATGCGTGCCGCGCCGGCCCAACCCACCGCCTTGCAGCGATCCGCCGCCTTTGTCGGGGCGATTTTGCTGCGCACCCTCTTCGCCACGCTGCGCCTGCGCATCCACGACCCGGCCGGCTTCCTGGCTGCTCCGCCGCCCGGACCGGTCATTTACGCCTTCTGGCACAATCGCATCCTGGCCATCACCGCGGCCTTCCTGCGCGTCTATCCCCGCGGCCGCCGCGGCGTTCTCGTGCTGACCAGCGCGAGCAAGGACGGCATGTGGCTCGGGGAACTGGCCGGCCGTCTGGGCATGGGCTCGGTCCGCGGATCGAGTTCGCGGCGCGGCGCCACGGCCATGCGCGAGTTGCTGGACCGCGTCGGGCAGGGCTATGACATTGCCATCACACCCGACGGTCCTCGCGGCCCGAAGTATGAACTCGGCTCGGGTCTCGTCTATCTAGCGCAAAAAGCCGCCTTGCCCATCCTGCCCTGCCATGCCCGTTTCCACGGCGCCCTGCGCTTGAAGACGTGGGACCGCTTCGCCATCCCCCTGCCTTTCGCCCGCCTCGAGGTCAGCATCGGCCCCGCCTTGCACGTGCCGTCGGAAAGCCACGACTTCGAGGCCGAGCGGAAAAAAATCGAATCGGTTTTGCAGGCCGAAGCCGATTAAACTGCGGTCATGCCCGAAATCATCGACGGCAAAAAAACGGCAGCCCGCTGTCTGGAGGAAACAGCGGCGGAGATCGCGGCGCTGCGCGCCTCCGGAATCACTCCCGGGCTGGCCGTCGTGCTCATCGGCGACAATCCGGCCTCGTTAGCTTACGTGCGCTCCAAGGACAAAACCTGCCGCGAGCTCGGCATGCACTCACGCAAGATCGAGTTGCCGGCCGACACCCCACAGGCCGATGTGCTGCGGCTCGTGGCCGAGCTCAACGCCGATCCCGCCATCCATGGCATCCTTGTCCAGTCCCCGCCGCCTCCCCAGATCGACGAAGCGGCCATCGTCCGCGCCATCGACCCGCGCAAAGACGTCGATGGTTTCCATCCGCTCAACGTCGCCGCCCTCGCCATGGGCGACCCCGCGGCCATGGTTCCCTGCACGCCGCTGGGATGCCTCGAGCTTTTGCGCGCCTATGGAATCCCCACGAGCGGCGCCCGGGCCGTCGTCGTCGGACGCAGCCTGATCGTGGGCAAACCGATGGCCCTGCTTCTCCTCGGCAAAGGCACCGATGCCACGGTCACCGTAGCCCACTCGCGCACGGCGGACCTTCCGGCGGTCTGCCGCGAGGCCGACATTCTCATCGCTGCCTTGGGACGGCCCAAATTCCTCGGTGCCGACCACGTGCGCGAAGGCGCGGTGGTCATCGACGTTGGCATCAACCGCGTCGAGGACTCCGCGGCGCCGCGCGGCTACCGCTTGGTCGGCGACGTCGATTTCGACGCCGTCGCGCCCAAGTGCCGGGCCATCACCCCGGTGCCCGGCGGAGTCGGACCGATGACCATCGCCATGCTCATGCGCAACACGGTGCGGGCCTGCCGGCTGATTGCGGGTAAATCCTGAGGAAATTTGTGCTGGTCACACCGGTTTAACGGCCCCATTGAAAGGGTGTGGCGATGACGGACGCACTCTCCACGGTGCCCCCGGCGAAACGTTGGTGGCTGCCGCCCGGGCCGGTCGTGCAACGCGCCTTTTTCGGCGGTTGGACCATCGCCGTCTTCGCCTTCCTCTACATACCGATTCTTCTCCTCGTCGTTTATTCGTTCAACGACTCGAAGCTCAACCTCCAGTGGGTCGGCTTCACCACGAAATGGTATGGGCTGCTTTTCGGCAACGAGGTCCTGCTGCGCGCCTTCAAGAACAGCCTGATCGTGGCCGCCGCCACGACCGTTCTTTCCGTTTTCATCGGCACCACCGCCGCTTGGCTGCTCTATCGCTACCGTTTTCCCGCGCAGCAGACCCTCGGGCTGCTCATTTTCATCCCCATGGTCATGCCCGAGGTGCTCATGGGCGTGAGTCTCCTTGTCCTTTTTGTCGCCATGGGGATTCCGCTCGGCTACGTCACATTGATCATCGCGCACACCACATTCTGTTTCCCCTTCGTCCTTGTCGGCGTGCAGGCGCGGTTGCAGGGCATCGATCCCTCCTTGGAGGAAGCCGCCATGGACCTCGGGGCCACGCCGCTCAAAGCCTTTTGGCTGGTCATTGTCCCCTACCTCATGCCCGCCATCGTGGCCGGGGCACTCATGTCATTCACCCTCTCCTTCGACGAATACATCGTCACCGTTTTCACCAGCGGCGCCGAGTCCCAGACCCTGCCGCTCAAGGTCTACGGCATGGTCCGCGTCGGGCTCAATCCGCAGCTCAACGCCTTGAGCACCCTCTTCATCGCCGCCACCGCCGTGCTGGTCATCGCCAGCCAGATATTCACCCGCAAAAAAACCACATGAAAAAACACAAAACCCAACTGCTGACTGCGGTCTGCGCCGGAGCCATGCTCCTCGCCGGCTGCACGAAGAAAGACGACACCCTCAAGCTGTTCTGCTGGACCGAATACGTCCCGCAGGCGGTTATCGACAAGTTCACCGAGGAGACCGGCATCAAGGTCTCGGTGGAAAACTACTCCTCCAACGAGGAAATGCTGGCCAAACTTCTGGCCGGTGGCGGTGCCTATGACCTGATCCAGCCGAGCGAATACACCGTGCAGGCCATGATCAAGGAGGACCTGCTGCAGGAACTGGATCCGGCCAAGATCCCCAACCTGAAGAATCTCGCCCCCGAGTTCCGCAACCTGTCCTTCGATCCGGGCAACAAATACTCCATCCCGTGGATGGCCGGCTTTGTCGGCATCGTCTACAACGCGGAGACCATCACGACGCCGGTTGTCGGCTACCAGGATGTCTTCAAACCCGAGCACGCCGGCCGTATCGTCATCCTCGATGACTCGCGCGAAATCGTCTCCTGGGGCCTGGCCACCGCGGGCATCCCGGTCAACGACGTGAGCGACCAGAACCTCGCCACCATCACGCCGATGCTGCGCGACTGGCTGTCCAAGGTGAAAGTCTACGACTCCGACAGTCCGAAGACCGCCATGAGCAACGGCGACACGGACATCGGCATCGTCTGGAGCGGCGAAGGCGCCCTGCTCTTCGACGAGAATCCCAAGTTCCAGTGGGTCATGCCGGCCGAGGGCGTCCACATGTTCGTCGACAACCTCGCCATCCCGAAAACCTCGCAGAACAAGGACAAAGCCGAGGAATTCATGAACTTCGTCCTCCGCCCGGATATCAGCAAAATGATCTCCGACGAGTTCCCTTACTACAACCCGAACGCCGAGGGCCGCAAACTGCTCAGCGCCGAGCAACTGAACAACCCGGCGAGCTACCCGCCCGGGTTTGATGTGACCAAGGCCGAGCTCTTCACCGACATCGGCGAGCAGGGCTCCAAGGTCGACGAACTCATCACCACGCTCAAAGTCGAGTAATCCCCCCCGACCCGTGGCCGTCACGGCAGCAACCGCAGCCTTGGCCTCCGGCCCGTCGCTCCAGCGGCGGGCCGGCATCGGGCCGTGGTTTGCCATCACCCCCATGCTGGGATGGCTGCTGCTCTTTGTCATAGTCCCGACGCTCATGCTCGTCGTGGTGAGCTTCAGCGAGCGGGACAGCCTCGGGCGCGTGATCTACTCGTTCAACGTCGAGAACTACATCCGGGCCTTCGACTGGAAGTGGCTCAAGATCCTCGGCATCTCCGTCTGGTATGCTTTCCTCACCACGGTCATCTGCCTCGTCCTCGGCTATCCGGTGGCCTATTTCATCGGACGCTCCAGCGAACGGGTCCGCGGACTCCTCATCATGCTCGTCATGATCCCGTTCTGGACGAGTTTTCTCATCCGCACCTACGCGTGGATTTCCATTCTTTCGCAGGAAGGATTGCTCAACGCCCTGCTCATGACGCTGAAAATCACCAGCGCGCCCATCGGCTTCATGTATACGCCTTTCGCCGTGGTCCTCGGGCTGGTCTACAACTTCCTGCCCTTCATGATCCTCCCCATCTACACCAGCGTGGAAAAATTGGACGGCTCGCTCATCGAGGCGGCCTATGATCTGGGCGCGCGTCCCGCACGCGTTTTCGGTCAGGTCGTGCTTCCCCTGACCAAACCCGGCATCGCTGCCGGCATATTGCTCGTTTTCGTTCCCGCCATCGCCATGTTCGCCATCACCACCTTGATGGGCGGCGGGGCCAATCCGACCATCGGCGAGGTCATCCAGAACCAATTCACCAAAGCGCGGAACCAACCTTTCGGAGCGGCCCTCGGCGTTCTCCTCCTCGCCATCTTCATCTTCAGCCTCTGGCTGAGCACCAAGCTTCGCCGCGGAGAGGAAGAGTGAATTTCTCGGGCACGGGCGGGCGACTCTCCGGCCCCAGCGGGATCAAGGAGCTGATGGACGACCTCGGCCATGCCTTGGCCGACTCCGGTCCCTCCTGCCACATGCTCGGCGGCGGCAACCCCGCGCACCTTCCCGCGGTCGAAGCCGTCTGGCAGGAACGGTTGCAAGCCATCGCCAGCGATCCGTCTGTTCTCCGCCGCACCCTCGCCATCTACGATCCACCGCGGGGAAATCCCGCGTTCCTCGAGACCTTGGCGGGTCTTTTGCGCGATTCCTGTGGTTGGCCCGTGGGGCCGGCCAACATCGCCGTCACACCGGGGGGCCAAACTGCCTTCTTCCTGCTCTTCAACCTCCTCGCCGGACGCCGGCCCGACGGTTCGACCGGCCGCATCCTTTTCCCGCTCATGCCGGAATACATCGGCTATGCCAACCAGGCCTTGGAGGCCGGATTGTTCACTTCGCGCCGTCCCCGTATCACGCGCACCGGACCGCACACTTTCAAATACCACGTCGACTTCGACGCCCTGCAGATCGGTCCCGACATCGCCGCGCTCTGCGTCTCCCGCCCGACCAACCCGAGCGGCAACGTCATTCCCGACGAAGAATTGCGCCGCCTCGCCGATCTCGCCGCCGGGCACGACATCCCGCTCATCATCGACAACGCCTACGGCCACCCATTTCCCGGGATCGTCTTCAACGACGCCACGCCGCTGTGGACCGACCACACCATC
>CAYQMP010000007.1:0-16098 GCA_964418615.1 uncultured Chthoniobacter sp.
TGGCGCGATGCCACGGCCTGCACCGTGGTGCTGGCCACCGCCGGCTACCCGGAAAGGCCGCAAACCGGCGACCGGATCGAAGGTCTCGACGCGGCGTCCGCGCGCCCGCAGGTCGCCGTCTGCCATGCCGGCACGGCGGAGAAGGACGGCGCGATCGTCACCTCTGGCGGACGCGTGCTCAACATCACCGCCTTCGGCGCCGATCTGGCGGAGGCGAGGGAGCGCGCTTACGCCGCGGCCGACGACATCAGGTTCCGCGGTTGCCAGATCCGCCGCGATATCGGATGGCGCGAACTGGCCCGCTCGGCCGGCGGCTACGCGGCCAGCGGGGTGGACATCGACGAAGGCAACCGCGCGGTCGAGTTGCTCAAAAAGAAAGTCGAGGCCACGCATTCCGCCGGCGTTCTCGGCGGCATCGGTTCATTCGGCGGCGCTCTCGACGCGTCGGTGCTGAAAAATTACGAGCATCCCGTCCTTCTCGGGACGACCGACGGCGTGGGCACCAAGGTCATGCTCGCCTCGGCCGCCGGGCGCTATGACAGCATCGGCCACGATATCGTCAATCACTGCATCAACGATCTGCTCGTGCAGGGTGCCTCGCCGCTTTTCTTCCTCGATTACATCGCCTCCTCGTCCATTTCCGCCGCGCGCATCGCGGAAGTGGTCGGCGGCATGGCCGAGGCCTGCGAGGCAGCGCGGTGCGTCCTGCTCGGCGGCGAGACGGCGGAAATGCCCGGCGTTTATTGCTCCGGCGAATTCGACGTGGCCGGAACCATGGTCGGAATCGCGGAGAAGAAAAGCCTCCTGCCGCGGTCCGATATGCGGCCCGGCGACATCCTGCTCGGCTTGGCTTCCTCCGGCCTGCACACCAACGGCTATTCGCTGGCCCGCAAAATTTTCCGCGGCCTGCCGCTCGACGCCACACCCGCCGGCTTGGATACCACGATCGGCGAAGCCCTCCTCGCCCCGCACCGCTCCTATCTCAACGTGCTGCGTCCGGCGCTGGAGAAGAATTTGGTCAAAGCCCTCGCCCATCTGACCGGCGGCGGCATTTTCGACAACCTGCCGCGCGTGCTGCCGGCCGATTGTGCCGCCGAGATCGACCGCGCGGCTTGGCCGGTATCGCCGCTTTTTGCGCTGATTGCCGAGGCGAGCGGTTTACCTGACGAGGAACTCTTCCGGACGTTCAACATGGGCATCGGCATGGTGCTGGTCTGCGCCCCGGAGGACGAAAAAGCGGTGCGCAATGCGATGGCCGAACCCGTATACGCGCTCGGCTACTTGGTAGCCGGACAACGCACTGTGAGGTTTGTCTGAAATTTTGGGAGTTAGGGACACGCGGCTTGCGTGTCCGTTGCAAACTGAGCGGACGAGCGGGCCGCTCGTCCTTACCTGATTGGTGCGAACGCGGATTGTCACAAAAATGTTACCATATGACCCCTTCACGTCCGAAGTGTTCCGTGTCATATACAGGAAGCTATGTTTTCCCACCGCGCCGGTTGGATTTCCGACGTGCATCTTGGCACCCGCGGCAGCCAAGCCGAGGCCCTGCTTGAGTTTCTCCGCGACCACGAGTTCGAGACGCTCTATTTGGTCGGCGACCTGATCGACATCTGGTCGCTGCGCCGTCGCCGTTACTGGCCGCAGGCGCACAATGACGTCATCCAGAAACTCCTGCGCAAAGCGCGCAAGGGCACGCGGCTGGTTTACATTCCCGGCAACCACGACGAATTTGTCGCCGAATTTCCCGGCGATTTCGGCAACATCGAGATCCTGCCCCATGCCGTGCACCGCACGCTCGAGGGACAAAAGATCCTCGTCATGCACGGGCACGAACTCGACACCGTGGTGCAGAACATGGGCTGGCTGGCCCACGCCGGGGACATCGGTTACCAGCTGCTCCTTCAGGCCAATCGCCCGGTCCACTGGGTGCGTCATCGGCTCGGTCTCGCCCCGTGGTCGCTCAGCGCCTACGTCAAATCGCGGGTCAAGAACGCGGTCAATTTCATCAGCGATTTCGAGGAAGCGGTGGGACGCTACGCCGCGGACGCCGGGGCCAATGCGGTGCTCTGCGGCCACATCCACATGCCGGCGATCAGGCAAATCGGCGAGGTGAGTTATTTCAACTGCGGCGACTGGGTCGAGCATTGCACCGCCCTGGTCGAAGACTGGAACGGCAAGGTGTCGCTCAAGCGGTTGCGCGACAATTCCGGCGTTGACGCGGCCATGCCTCAGGCGGTCTGACGGCGACCGGCATTGGCCGGAACGACCGGGCGGAGTAGGCTGCCATCCTCTTGCACCTGCCCCTTCTTTTGCCTCTTGCCGCGGCGCTGCTTTACGCGGCGGCCGCGCTCTGCGTCAAAATCGCCCTCGGACGCGGCGTGACCACGCTCGACATTCTTTTCCACAGCAACTTGGTGTTGGCTGCGTTTTTCCTGCCGCTCGCATTCTTCGGTCACGACCACTGGAACGCGGTCTACCTTCCTTGGGCCTTGCTTGCCGGATTGCTTTTTTTCCTGGGGCAGGTGGGAACCTTTCGTTCCTTGCAAACCGGCGATGTCTCCATTGCCACGCCGGCCCTCGCCGCCAAGGTCGTCTTCGTCGCGCTGCTCAGTCTTCTCGTCCCGGGAAGCCGACCCGATCCCGATCTGTGGCTCGCGGTATTTCTCACCATGACCGGCATGCTGCTCCTGCACCGCGGTCCGGCCACGGCGGCATCGCGACCGCTCCTCACGTTGGCTTGGGCGTTGTTCGCCGCATTCGGTTTTGCCGCGACCGACATCGTCGTGCAAATCGGTGCGCCCGAAGCCGGGTTTACCCTTTTCATGCCGGTGATGTTCGGCACGGTGGCCGCGCTTTCGCTGCCACTCCTGCTCCCGGCGCGGAGGCGCCGAGTTCGCGGGATGCACGCTCCCGGTGCGGTGAAATGGGCGGCGGTGGGAATCCTGCTGCTCGGATTGCAGGCCGTGGGAATGGGGACAGCCATCGGATTGTTCGGCGACGCAACGGGGGCAAATGTGATCTACAGTTCACGCGGACTGTGGAGCCTGCTGTTGCTCGCTTTGGTCGCGCACCGCCTCGGCATCAAAGACAGCGTGCGCGACCGGCAGACTCTCTTGCTCCGCGCGCTCGGGGGCGTCTTTATCCTGGCTGCCGTCTCTTTGGTTTTATTTTGAAGCCTCCGCAGCCAAGGCGCGCACACGGTCCGCGGACCACCAAACGGGTATGGCGCGGCGCATCCATCGCCGCAGTTCGCGGCGCGACACCTTGACCGGAGTGAGCAAGCCCGGCGCTTGTTGGTCCGACAATGTCAGAGTGCGCCATCCGAGCAACGCGGGCAGCAGAGTGGCGTAACGGAGACGGCCCGAGCGCAGGTCGGCGCAGTATTCCGCTCCCTCGCCCAGCCAAGCGCGGGCTTGTGCGGTCCAACGCGGAACTTGGTCCTCTGTGACATAGACGCGCCCGAGGGCCGCATCCATCCGCCGGTCGCGCAGGATGTTGACCAGTTGCAAGGCCTGTCCGTAATGCGCTCCGCGGCGCCGCATCACTTCGAGCGGAACGCGGGAAAAATCGCCGAGGCGCGCCGCGCAAAGCCCGGTCCAAAACTCGCCCACACTGCCGGCCACCAGCCAAGTGTAGCGCTCCAGCTCCTCCGCGCCGAGCGGCAGCGAGCCCGGGACGAATCTCTCGAGATCGAAAATCTGTCCCTCAAGAATGTGACCCAGCACATCGCGAACCAATCGGTTGCCGCTCGCGTGCAAGCGCGTCCAGAGCGCGGGCAGGAGGGCGAGCAAAGCACGTTCGGACGGCTCGTGCTGATACTTCTCCCACTCCGCCGCGCGGTATCCCACGATTTCCGGAAGGTCGAGGGAAGCACGGGCCGCGTGCAAGATGCCGAGCCGCCGGTCGGGCGCAGCCGACGAAGAGTCGGCCAGCGTGTCGGTGGCGCGGGCCAGCAGGTAGGCCAGCGCGATGTCGCCGCGCACGGCACGGGGAAGCAACCGGATGGTCAGATGGAACGACCGCGAGGTGCGGCGCAGGATTTCCTCCTCGTTCACGGCTGCCCCCAGCGCACTTCGCTCTCCAGTCCGGTGCGGATCAATTCGATGCGGTCTTCGGCCGCGGTGCCGACGCCGAGGATTTCCGCGGTGGCCGGCCAACGCACTTTTTTTTGCCAAAGCGGCATGCCCGCCTCTTGGCGGAAATCGTCGAGCAGGCGCAGCCCCGTGGCGTCGATCGCCACCGGATCGAGCGAAGCAAAGATGGCGCCGTAGTTGGTTTTGTCCTGCGCGCCGGGGAAAGGTCCGCCCGCGTATTGCGGACGCAGCGCGTCGAGGATGGTGAGGACCACTTTCCCGCCGATGCGCGGGTCGGCGTAGAGTTCCGGTAGGAACGGGTCACCGTGGTGCGGCGTCCGGGCGAGGCGTCGCCAATTGTCGAGGTTGTCGAGGACCATGCCGGAAAGCGCGCCGTTGACCCCGGAGAACGTGCTGTCGGTCAAAACGGGCAGGTGGATAACTTTGTCCACCTCGTCGGCCAACACGACGGAAAGATGGCTCTTGCTGCTCGTCTGCTGCCTTTGGCCGGCGTTGAAATCGCGGTCACCGATGATGAGCTTGCCCATGACCGCGGCGGTGACGATGCCCTTGCCGGAATAGCCGCCGGCCTCGTCGGTTCCGGTCACGCGGAAACGCCGGGCCAATTCCCCGTAGCCCGCACGCCGGAGGTCGCGCCCCTCGCGGTCCCAAATGACGATGTTGCCCGGCGGCACTCCGGCCGCAACCAAACCCTCGGCCACGGCGGCCACCACCGCGGGGTGAGTGGACGAAACGGGAGCAGCTGCGGTCGAGACTTTGAGGCCCACGCGTTCCGAGGGACGGACGAACGTGCGCCACGCCGCGGCGATATCCGGCTTGCCCGCCGCGGCTTTGACCACCGAATCAACCATGCGGCGAACCATGCCTTCGCGCACCACGCCGTTTTCCACCGAGGCCGGAAGCAAAGCATAGAAGACCTTGGCCTCGAATGCAGGGTCCGCCGGTGGAGAATCGGGAGCGGCCACCGCGGGTGACGGCTCCGGCGAAGACTCGGGGCGTGTTTCAGGAGTTTCGGCCCGAACTGCCGCCGCCAGCAGCAGCACGCAGGCCGGAAGCCATCGTGCGACCCTCATGCCTCCGGAACCGGAACGAGGGGGGCGACGATACGGACGTTGAGGGGCTTCACTTTGTCATAGATCCGCCCGGCAACGGACGCACCGCCTTCGTAGCCGCGGGCCAGCATTTCCAGCTTGGCGTCGAGGTTGTCGATGTAGTGCAGCGCGATGGCTTCGGGCGTCTTCGGTTGGACCGGCGAACCGAATTCCAGCTCGCCGTGGTGCGCGGCGATGAGATGGAGCAGATGCAGGCGCACGTCTTCGTTGTCCGGCTGCAGGTCCTTCCAGTCGTCGAGCGGAAGCGACTTCCACAGGGTGTTGACCAACTCGATCCCGATGTTGATGTGGCCGAGCAATTCGCCGCGCTCGTCGAAGGGCATGGTGAAGCCGCCTTCCTCCACGCAGTTCTCCCAGAGCTTGCCGCAATCGTGGAAAAGGACGCCGGCTTGCAGCAGGTCGCGGTGAAGGACCGGATTGGCCGCGCAGATGGCATCGCCGTAACGCATCATTTGCGCGACGTGCTCGATGAGTCCGCCGCGGCGGGCGTGGTGGAAAAAGCGCGCGGCGGCGGTGCGGCGGAAACGCGGACCGAACTTGTCGAGAAACGTCTCGCCCAGCGCCTTGAGGCGCGGGTCTTTCATCGCGGCGACTTCGGCCACAATGAAATCGTAATCCGCCTCCTGCTTGGCCCGCAGGTCGGCCGGGCCAGCGAGGAACTCCTCTTTAGCCTCGCCGGTCAAAGGCGCGAAGCTCCAGCGCTTGGCTTCGAGTCCGAATTGCGGATGGACGGTGAATTCGCCCTCGAGCTTGAGACACGCACCGGTAGCCAATTCCTGCGCGCTGGTGAATTGTCCATTGTCCGACCAGACACGCAGGACAAACCGGTCGCGCGCGTCGACCAACTGGATCTCGAGGAAAGGTTTTCCGTCCTTCGAAGCTTTCTCCGTCACCGTTTCGACCAGCACCGGAAGAACGGCGCGGGTGCGGCCCTCGCGGGCGGCCACGCGCAGCGAAGCGATGTCGGTCAGTTCGGCCATGACGCGTCAGGCTTTGGCCAGCGCTTCCCACGCGGCGCGTTGCGCGTCGGTCAGGCTGGTCGGCAATTCCACTTCGATGACCGCGTAAAAATCGCCGCGCGTGCCGCCGCGCTGCGGCATGCCTTTGCCGGGAATGCGGAACTTGCGCCCGTTCTGGGTGAGCGGCGGGATCTTCAATTTGGCGCGGCCATCGAGCGTCGGCACCATGACCTCGCCGCCGAGCACGGCCTGCGTGACGGGAAGTTCGACTTCGTGGATGACATCCGCGCCCTCGACGGTGAACTCCGGGTGGCGCTCGAAGCGCACGCGGAGGTAAAGGTCGCCGGCCTCGCCGCCGCCACGCCCCTCGCCGCCGATGCCGGCCAGACGGATGCGTTGTCCCTCGCGCACGCCTTTGGGAATTTTCACCGTGTAGGTCTCCACCTTGCCCGAGCGTCCGCGGGTGAAGGAAATTTGTCGCGTCGATCCGTGCAGCGCCTCCTCCAAGGTGACCATGATGTCCGCCTCGGCGTCCTGTCCGCGCAGCGGCATGTCCTCCCCGTAGAACGCGCTGCCGCGGCGACCGCCACGCGCGGCGCGCCCGAAGAATGCCTCGAAGAAATCGCTGAAGCCGGTGCCGCCGAATTGGAATTCCTCCTCGCCGCCGTAGCCGCCCATGCCGCCGGGGAAACCGCCGGGAAATCCGCCGCCGCCCGGGGGCGGACGGAACCCCGCGCCGGCCTGCTGCCAATTCGGCCCGAGTTCGTCGTATTTTTTCCGTTTCTCCGCATCGCTGAGGACCTCGTAGGCCTCGTTGATTTCTTTGAATTTCTCCTCGGCGGCCTTTTTGTCCTGCGCCAGATCCGGATGGTGCTGGCGGGCCAGCTTGCGGAAGGCCTTCTTGATTTCGTCGGCCGAGGCGGTCTTGGCCACGCCGAGGGTCTTGTAGTAGTCGCGGAATTCCACAGGCGGAAAATTTTCCCCCACTATAGGTTCCCGCCCCCGCATGCGGCCAACAGATTCCGCCGCTTGGCGCGCGCGGGGTGCCGCGCTACGCTGGCGCGGCCATGCTCGACATCCGCCGCCTCCGCGAGACTCCCGAAACCGTCAAGACCCTCCTCGCCCTGCGCGGGCCCGGCATCGCGGAAACGATCGACGGCGTCCTGTCCGCCGACATCGAACGCCGCAGCAACGAGACCCGCTGGCAGCACCTGCAATCCGAGCGCAAGCGCCTGAGCAAAGAAATCGGCGGCCTCCGCGCGAAAAAAGAAGACAGCTCCGCACTCGAGGAAGAATCGAAAAAACTCGGGGCCGAAATGGAAGCGCTGCAGGCCGCTTCGGCCGCGGCCGAGGAAAAACAACGCGAACTTCTTCTCTCCATCCCGAACACGCCGCACGACGAAATCCCGCGCGGCGACGACGCCTCGGCCAATCCCGTCCTCCGCACTTGGGGCGAACCGCCGAAGATGGCAGACGCGCAGGACCACGTGGCCATCGGCACGCGGCTCGGACTCTTCGATCCCGAACGCGCAGCCAAGATCAGCGGCAGCGGATTCATGTGCTACACGGGACAGGGGGCGCGACTCGAACGGGCGCTCATTTCCTTCCTCCTCGACCTGCACACGCGCGACCACGGCTACACCGAGATGAGTCCGCCGTTTTTGGTCAATCGCACGACCATGACCGGCACCGGGCAGCTGCCCAAATTCGAGGCCGATCTTTTCGGTGTGACCGAGAGCGATCTTTTCCTCATTCCCACGGCCGAGGTGCCGGTGACCAATTTTCACCGCGAGGAAATTCTTCCCGCGGATAAGCTCCCGCTCAAATACGCCGCCTACACCCCGTGCTTCCGCCGCGAGGCGGGGTCGACCGGACGCGAGACGCGCGGGCTCATCCGCATGCACCAATTCGACAAAGTCGAGCTGGTCAAGATCACCACGCCGGAAAATTCGGCGGCCGAATTGGAATCGCTCACCGCCGACGCCGAGCGCGTGCTGCAATTGCTCGGCCTGCCCTACCGCGTGATCGAGCTCTGCGGCGGCGACCTCGGGTTCAGCGCCTGCCGGACCTATGACATCGAGGTCTGGGCACCGGGGCACAACGGATGGCTCGAGGTTTCCAGTTGCTCCAACTTCGGCGACTACCAGGCACGCCGCATGGGGCTGCGCTACAAAGGCGCGGACGGCAAAAACCATTTCTGCCACACGCTCAACGGCTCCGGCACCGCGCTGGCCCGGCTTTATGTCGCGCTGCTCGAGAACGGACAGCAACCCGACGGCTCGGTGCACCTGCCGGAAATCCTGCAGCCTTACTTCGGCGCGGCGCGCCTTTCCTGACCCGTGAAAAAGGCGGCCGACCTCCTGCCGCGCTTTGTTCGCCGTCTCGGGACGTTCGCGCCGGATCAACCTGCCATCGTCGGCGTCTCCGGCGGCCTCGATTCGGTCGTGCTGCTCGACCTGCTGCGTCGCGCAGGTTGCGAAAAATTGGTCGTGGCCCATTTCCATCACGGACTGCGCGGCAAAGAGGCAGATCGCGATGCGGTATTCGTCCGGCAACTCGCGAAGGAGGCCGGATTAATCTCCGTAGCCGGTCGCGGTCAGACACGCGTCCGCGCGACGAAGAACAAGGAGTCTTTGGAAGAAGCCGCGCGCATGCTGCGGCGCAAATTTCTCGCCCGCGCCGCAGCCAAACACCGGGCGGCAGCCATCTACCTCGCCCACCAAGCCAACGATGCGGCCGAGACCATGCTCTTCCATCTGGCCCGGGGCACCGGACGACGCGGGTTGGGCAGCCTGCGCAGCGAAGCACCGTTGGAAAAAAGCACCGCAGTCATCGTGCGTCCGCTGCTTCCCTTCACGCGTGAGGAAATCCTGACCTACGCCAAAGCGCGTGGCTTGGCGTGGCGCGAGGACAAGTCAAACGCCTCCCGCGAATTCACGCGCAACCGCATCCGGCGCGATGCCCTGCCAGCGTTGGCCCGCGCAGTCGGACACGACCCCATACCGGCCATGGCGCGCGCGGCGGAAATTCTCGCCTCGGAGGAAGAATGGCTCGAATCGCTCGTTGCGGACGAGGCGCAGACGGCGCAACTCGACGTGCGCGCGTTCCGACGCAAACCGCTCGCCCATCAGCGACGTTTGCTCCGCGCGTGGCTCGCGCATCGCACCAAGGGTGCGGTCGATTTCGAAACGATCGAAGCAGCGCGCGCGCTGGCATTGTCCGACCGGCAACCGGCGAAACTCAACTTGCCGCGCTCCTTCCACTTGCGCCGACGCGCGGGGAAATTGTTCGTCGAGCGGGCAAAGCGCCCGAAATGACAAGCGCCACGGCAGGTAAACCCACCGTGGCGCCGCTCACTACGCCAGAAGGTGAATGCCTCGCACCCGCGGACACTCACCCACATTTGCGTTCGCCGGACTCGCGCCCGGCTACCAACAAAGAACAGTGCTGACTCGCGTCAGACGTGAGTAAGATAGGACGACAATCGTGTGTAAAAAACGGCCTTGGGATGAACGGAGCACATGATGTGATGAACGGCTCAATGATAGCGCTAGTCATTTACCATCAACATTTTATGGAACAAACAAAAATCACCAATCCTGCGAATCGGGAATTGTTCGCGATTGACCCGACGCCCTTACTTTTGGTCTGACGTTGTCGTGATTCCTCCCGCCTCGACTCAAGCCGCCGCCTCCGTGACCTTGCGGCGCGTCTTCGCCACCGCGGTGGCCGTTCTCGCCGCAAGCTACTTGTCGATTTACTGGTCGATCGAAACGGACACCGTTTTCAGTCCGTGGTGGCCGGCCTCGGGCATCGCCTTGGCTGCGGTGGTGGCGTGGGGTCCGTGGATGCTCGCGGGGATTTACGCGGGCGCGGCGATCATGGGGGCGATGTGGGACCTCGCTTCACCGCTGACTTGGTTGGGGCCGATCGGGATGGTGTTCGAAATCGGCGCCACTGCGCTTCTGCTCCGCACTTTTCTCGGACCCAACCCGAGACCTTCCGGCGTGCGGGCGTGCTTTGCCTTTCTGCTGGCCCCGTGGATCCCTGTCACGCTCAACGGCGTCTACGGTTTTCAACTTCTCCAAATAGGCGGTGCGGTGGCCCCGGAGGACTTCCTGCGCGAAATTCGCGCCTTCATTCCGGCCAATGGTTTCGGCGCCGCCATCGTCGCACCCGCGCTGCTCGCCTGGCGGCGGCCGCCATCGGCGGATTGGTGGCGTCGCTTCGCTTGGTCCGCGCTCGCCTGCGGTGCCGTGCTGGCCTTCACCTTCGCCACGGACAGTCCGGCGTTTCTTCTCGTCCTCCCCCTGCTGCTGGCCGCCGCGGCCACCGGGTTGGCCGGTGCCGCGACTCTCACGGCGGTGACGGCCTTCCTTGTCATGGCGCTGACCTCCGCCGGTTACGGTCCATTCGCCGGTGCGAATGGCCTGACGCGCATCGATTACCTGCTGGCCCTGCTGGCTTTCGGCGTGTTGCCAGTCGGCGCGCTGTGCGGCGAATACCGGCGCTTGCTCCGGCAACGCCAATCGGCCGAGCGCGCCGCGGGGTTGCGGTTCTGGCAATGGACCGAGGAAGGCGGGACGGTCATCGAGGGAGAGAACGATGCACCGGAAAAACTATTCGATCCGCAGAAAGACCACGGCTGCTTGGAAACACGAGCCGGTGGACGCGATGCGCTATCCTTTTGGCAGGCCGGCGACGACCGGACCGGAGGACGGCCACGCGAGGTCTCCGGGGTGCTCGTCGATGTTTCCGACCGCATCGTGCTCGAGCGCATGGAGCGCGAGGCATGGCAATCGGAGATCGAGCTGCGCAACCTGCGCGCCGGTCTCGCGCCGCACCTGCTTTTCAACTGCCTCGCCGCGGTGCGCGGCATCGTGCGCACCGATCCGGAACGTGCCCGCACCTTCATCGACCACCTCTCCCGCTTCCTGCGCGACAGCACCAACGCCCAGGGCCGCGAGACCGTGCCGCTCCTCGACGAATGGCAACTCTGCGAGGATTTCCTCGCGCTGCAATCGATGCGCTTCGAACGCGACCTGCCCCGTTTGGTGGAAATCGAAGGCGCGGCCTACCACGCGCGCATCCCGCCCATGATGCTGCTCAACCTGGTCGAAAACGCGGTCAAACACGGCGAAATCAGCCAGCGCCATCCGCTCGTCATCTCCGCGCACCTGCGGGACGGCTTCCTCGAGGCTTCGGTGCGCAACCGCGGACAGCTCGGACCCATGCCGGCCGGACGCCCCGGCGGTATCGGCATCGCCCGCGCGCGGATCAAGGCGGCCTACGGCGCGGACGGCTCGCTTGACATCCATGAAGCCGAAGGAGATGTGGTAGCGGCCGTGCGTTTGCCCGCGCAATTGACCGACGTGCCGTCATGAATTCCCTCAACGCCCTCATCGTCGACGACGAGCCCGCCGCGCGCCGCGATTTGGTCGAGGTGCTCGGCGCCGTCGGCGACGTGCACATCGTGGCGCAGGCTTCCGACGCTGCGGCGGCGCGCCAACTGGCCAAGCGGCACCGGCCCGAGCTCATCTTCATGGACATCCAGTTGCCGGGGGCGGACGGCTTCAGCGCGCTGCAGGAGATCGACATCACACGCTGCTGCGTCATTTTCACCACCGCTTATTCGCAGTTCGCCCTGCGCGCCTTCGAGTTCGGCGCGACCGACTACCTGCTCAAGCCGGTGGAAGAGGATCGCTGCCGTCGTGCCATCGAGCGAGCGCGCGAAACTTTGCGCCGTCCGCTCGAAGCGAGCAACGGCCCGTTGCTCGAAATCGAGGAACACGGCAAACGCGTGCTCATTCCGGCCGACAGCGTGCGTCTTGTCACCGCGGAGGGCAATTACCTCGAGATCACCCATGACCGCGGAAAGGGCCTTGTCCGCCAGACGCTGGAAAGCCTGCTTGCCGCACTGCCGCCGGACGCCCTGCTGCGCATCAACCGCAACCAAGCCGTCCGCCCCTCGCACGTGCAAAGCTGGAACACTTCCGGCCTGCGCGGCATCTACCTGCATACCCGCGACGGCGCGGAGCTGTCCGTTGCGCGCCGCCGCACCGCCGAAGTCCGTGCGCGCCTGCGCCACCTCGCCACCCGCGGCGCCTGATCCCGGACCGGCCCCGGGGCAGGTTATCCTTGCCGCGCAAGGCCTGATGTGAAAAACAACCCCGTTTGCGGCGCGGGTCAGGAGCCTTCGTCCGGACCGATTCATCATGGCCAACACGATTCTTGTCGGCGCCCAATGGGGCGACGAAGGCAAAGGTAAAATCATCGACTTCCTCACCGACGAGGCCGACATCGTCGTGCGCAGTCAGGGGGGCAACAACGCCGGGCACACCATCGTCCACGGGAAGAAGAAATTCGTTCTTCACCTCATTCCCAGCGGCATCCTCCGCCGCGGCAAGACCTGCGTGATCGCCAACGGCGTGGTCGTCGACCCGCTGGCCCTTGTCACGGAAATCACCGGACTGCGCAAGCAGGGCGTCGCCGTGGGAAAAAATCTCCTCCTCAGCGACAGCGCCCATCTCGTCATGCCGTGGCACCGTGCCCTCGACGAGGCCCGCGAATTGCGCAAAGGCAAAAACAAAATCGGCACGACCAAGCGCGGCATCGGTCCGGCCTACGGTGACAAAGCGGCCCGCACCGGGCTGCGCGTCGGCGATCTGCTCGACCCGGAATCGTTCGCCGCGAAATTCAAACTGCGTCTGCGCGAGAACAACGACGTTCTCCGTTCGCTCGGCGCCAAACCGATCCCGCTGCAACCCTCGTTGCGTCATTACCTCGCCGCGGCCAAGACACTCCGCCCGCACATCACCAACACCGTCGTCCGGCTCCACGACGCCGTGGCCCGCGGGCGCCGCCTCCTCTTCGAAGGCGCCCAGGGCACCTACCTCGACCTCGACCACGGCACCTATCCGTTCGTCACCAGCTCGAACACCACCGCGGGAGGCGCCTGCACCGGCTCCGGCGTGCCCCCGCACCGCATGGACAATGTCATCGGCGTGATGAAGGCCTACGCCACACGGGTGGGCGAAGGACCGTTCCCCACGGAAAACGGGCACATTTCCGACCTGCTCCACGGCATGGGCCGCGAATACGGGGCGACCACCGGACGCGCCCGGCGCTGCGGATGGTTCGACGCCGTGGCCACGCGCTACGCCGCGATGATCAACGGCATCGATGAGTTGGCCATCACCAATCTCGACGGTCTCGACGGCGTGTCTTCGATCAAGGTCTGCACGGCTTACAAACTCGACGGCAAAACTCTCAAGCATCCGCCGACCGATGCCGACGCATGGTCCCGCTGCAAGCCGGTCTACCGCACCTTCCCGGGATGGATGAAAGACACCTCGAAGGCGCGCCGCTTCCCGCAGCTGCCGCCCGCCGCGCGCCGTTATGTCAAAGCGCTGGCCGAGTTGACCGGGGCGAAACTCCGCATCGTCAGCGTGGGCGCGGGGCACGACGAAACCATCCGCTTGTGAGCAATCCGGCCGGAGTTCCCGACGACAAAATCCCGCGCCACATCGCCGTCATCATGGACGGCAATGGACGCTGGGCCCGCGAGCGCAAGCTGCCGCGCATCGAGGGCCACCGCCGCGGATCGGAGTCGGTGCGCGCCTGCACCGCCGCGTGCATGGAGGCCGGCGTGCCCTACCTGACACTATACGCGTTCAGCAAAGAAAACTGGCAGCGTCCGCCCGACGAGGTGAAGGCGCTGATGAACCTGCTCGACCGCTTCCTCGCCGAGCGCACGGCCGAAATCATGGAGCGCAACATCCGGCTCCGCGCCATCGGGCACCTCGACGACTTGCCGGACAAAGCCCGCCGCCGGCTCGACACCGCGATGGAAAAATCGGCCGGCAACACCGCGCTCACCCTGACCCTCGCCCTGAGCTACGGCGCGCGCACCGAGTTGACCGATGCCGCGCGGGCCATCGCCCGCGAAGTCCGTGCCGGCACGCTCGACCCCGAGGCGATCGACGAGAAAACCATTTCTTCGCACCTCTACACCGCCGACCTTCCCGACCCCGACCTCCTCGTCCGCACCTCGGGCGAAATGCGCATTTCCAATTTCCTCCTCTGGCAGATCAGCTACGCCGAAATCGTGGTCACGCCGAAGCTTTGGCCGGAGTTCGGCAAGGAGGATCTTTTTGCCGCCATCCGTGAATATGCTGGACGTCACCGGCGTTACGGGGCCATCTGACAGGTTTGCCCATGGCCGCCAAACAGACAGTGCTCGTTGTCGATCCCGATGCAGACTTCCTGCGTTGGGCCTGCAACCAACTCGGGGCCGACGACGTCAAGGTCATCACCGCGGAGACATCCGAGGAGGCCTTCAAACTCTTTTGCTCCGAGGATCCGCTCATCGTCATCACCGAGATGCGTCTCGGCACCCACAGCGGACTCGAACTCCTCGCCCGCCTGCGCAAGCGCGATCCCAACGCGCTGGTCATCATCACCGGCGCCCTCGGGACCACGCAGAGCGTGATCGAATCGATGCGCCTCGGCGCGTTCGACTTCGTCCGCAAAGAGCAGCTTCCCTTCAACCTGAAAATCGTCGTCGATGCCGCGCTCAAAGCCGCCTCCGAAATGCGGCGGGCCAAGCCCTTCGAGCCTGCGCTGACCGTCGAGCAGCACCAAGACAGCATCGTCGGACAGTCGCCGGCCATGCAGGAAGTTTTCAAAATGGTCGGCCGTATCTCGAACAGCGATGCCGCCGTCATGATCACCGGCGAGAGCGGTTCGGGCAAAGAACTGGTCGCCCGCGCCATCCACCAATACAGCTCGCGCCACGACCGCCCGTTCCTCGCCATCAACTGCGCGGCCATTCCGGAAAACCTTCTCGAGAGCGAACTCTTCGGCCACGAGAAAGGATCGTTCACCGGGGCCAGCGCGCAGCGCATCGGGCGCTTCGAGCAGTGCGACGGCGGCACCCTTTTCCTCGATGAAATCGGCGACATGCCGCTGGCCATCCAGAGCAAACTGCTCCGTGTCCTGCAGGACGGCACCTTCTCCCGCGTCGGCGGCAACCAGACGATCAAGACCGATGTGCGCATCGTCGCCGCGACGAACAAAAACCTCGAAGCCGAGGTGGCCGACAAAAAATTCCGCGAGGACCTATTTTACCGGCTCAATGTCGTCCGCTTGCACCTCCCGCCGCTGCGCAACCGCAGGGAGGACATCCGCCTCCTCGCCGAATACTTCCTCAAGCGCATTGCCTCGCAGAAGGCGAAGCCGCAGCTGCAACTCAGTCAGGATGCCGTCGATCTTCTCGAAGGCCACCCGTGGCCCGGCAACGTGCGCGAACTGGAAAATACCATCCAGCGCGCCGCCGTCCTCGCCACCAGCGATGTCCTCCTGCCCAAAGACCTCCCGCTCGGACAGGCCGCCGCCGCTTCGCCGGTCGAAGCCGCCCTGCCCGCGACCGCGCCTTCCAGCTTGGAGGATGCCGCGCGCGTGCTTTTCGAAGCGGCCTCCGCCCAGCCCGGTCTCGAGCTGCTGCCTTGGCTGGAGCGGGAGTTCACCCGCCGCGCCATGGAATCCACCGGCAACAACCAAGTGCGCGCGGCCAAACTCCTCGGCATCACCCGCGCCACCCTGCGCAAACGCCTCGAGCACTTGCGCGCCAACCCGTGAAAAGCGCCCCGCGCGCGTGGCTCCGCCGCGGCGACGTTTGGCAACCCGGCGCCGCCTTGCCCGTGACCGACCGCGCCATCCGCTATGGCATGTCGGTCTTCGAAACCATCGGCATACGCGAAGGCCAACCGCTTTTCCTGCAAGAACACCTTACGCTCCTCGATGAAAGCGCCCGCACCCTCCTCTCTATCGCGGCAGGGCCCGCTGGCCTCAGCGGGCCGCTGCCTCGATTGGAAAAAGAAGACACCGGCGTCCTGCGCCTCTATGTCACTGCCGGCGACGGCTCGCCAA
>CAYQMP010000008.1:0-15876 GCA_964418615.1 uncultured Chthoniobacter sp.
GGGCCCCTCGATCGACTCGGCCCAAGTGCGGGCGTCGGCGGACGACGAGGGCACGCCGGTGAAGGAATACTCGGGCAGCACGATCAGGCGTCCGGAATTTTTCCACGCCACCTTGGAAACGAGGTCGACAATTTTCGCCGTGTTGGCCTCGCGGTCGCCCGGCGCGGGGGTGTATTGGACGGCCACCGCGGAGACATCATGCCGCTCGGTGGAGGCCGCGGGGTCGTAAGGCGCGCGATAGAAGGCAAGGTCGCCGTAGATCGCGGGACGGCGTTCGGCGAAGGAGGCCTTGATCGGATTATCGAAAGCGGCGGGGTCGATGTCGCCGTAAAGGATGAAGGGAGCTTGCGACGGCGAAACGTCCGGTTTGGAAGCCGGGGCCTGCGCGATCTTCCGGCCGTCCGGCGACCAGATCGAGGCGAGTCCGCCGTAGTAGACGGTGAGCCCGGTGGTGGGGTTGGATTCGCTGTTGTTGCGGTCGGTGGCGATGAGGGCGACGCCGTTCCACGCGTTGATTTCCTGCACGGCGGAAATGGTGGAGTGGTTGGCCCAGGCGCCGGGTTCGCGCTTGAGCGCGCGGTCGGAACTGGACATGAAGCAGACGATTTGCGCGCCCTTCACCGCCGCCGTGCGGGCGATTTCCCAATAGGTGTCGTCATAGCAGATCACCATGGCGAGCTTGCCGAATTCGGTGTCGAAGACGGGGTATCCGAGGTTGCCCGGCGTGAACCACAGTTGGTCGTCGGGATTGAGCCCGACTTTGCGGTATTTGCCGATGTAGCCCTCCGGCCCGATCAGCGCACCGGTGTTGTAGGCCAACCCGGTGGAGCGGTCGATTTCGGCGATGCCGACGGTGACGTAGCAGCCGTGCTCGGCCGTCACTTTGGCGATGGCGTCGGTCGTCCGGCCCGGGACCGTGTCGAGGTAAGGGTCGAACTGCTTGCGGTCCTTGTAGATGTAACCCGAGGTCGCGGTCTCGGGCAGAACGATGATTTTCGCGCCGGCCTTGGCCGCCTCTTCGACGATGGCGACGAGGGGCGGAATGTTCTGTTCGAACTCGAAAAGTTGCGGGTTGAACTCCACGGCCGCGACCTTGAAAGGCGCAGCCTTCACGGCGGTGGCAAGCATGGCACTGAGCATCAGGAGGGAGATCGCTTTCATGAGGACGGGCGCTTTGCGGACTCCGCGACACGACGAAGAACACCGGTCGCGGAGGACAAAGCCGCTCCCTACTTCGTCATGAAGACGTCCCCTTTGGGAAACTTGTCGAAGACGGAGGCGTCGACCCCGAAGTTGGTGGCAAGGATGTCGGGCGATTGACCCGCGACCCATTGCGTGAGGTCGATCGTCTGGTAATGGCCCGTGTTGAAAACGATGAGAATCCGACCGGTTTCTTTTCCGGTGTTCTCGATCGAGTGGCCGAAGCCCTGCGGGATGTAAGCCACGTCACCTCGGTTGATCGTCTCTGTGCGGTAGCGGCCCTTGGAGCCGAAGAGGGTGACTTCGAATTGTCCGCCCAGCACGTATTGCCACTCGGCCGCATTGGGGTGCCAGTGAAGTGTGCGCAGGGCGCCGGGCTCCATTTCGAGGACCACGCCGGTCATGGTCGTGCTGATGGGAAACTGCGACCCGTCCACGCGCCATTCCTTGCCGCCGTCGAACACCTCGAGCGGATCTTGCGAGAGCAGGCTGTATTTGTGGGTGAGCGGCGGGGTCTTCCAACCTTGCAGAGGCGTGGCGGCCGGCACCGGCGGCGTTTTGCCCTTGGCGAAGTAGACTTCGTCCTTCGGGAAATTGTCGAAAGTCGAGGCCGGGACGCCGAAGTTTTTCGCCAGCGTTTCCTTCGGCACCAAGCTCATCCAATCGCTGATGCTGAACGTGCCGAACTCGGAGAAGTAACCGTTGTCGAAGACAAGGATGAAGTGACACGGCTTGTCGCCGATCGTCTCGATGACGTGTCCGTGCCCGCGCGGAAAAAACCAAAGGTCGCCGGGACCGAAGTCGTTGGTCTCCGAGTTGCCCGCCGGATCGATCACCGTGGTGCGGACGAGTCCTTCGGTGACAAACCCCCACTCCGCCGCGGTGGCATGCCAATGCAGCTCGCGCATGACGCCGGGTTCCATACGCATGGAGACGCCGGCAATGCCTTTGGAAATCGGCAACTGCGAGACCGTCGCCTCTTTGCCGTAGCTGCCGCCCATGACGCGGCCCTCGGATTTTTCCAATTCGAATTTGAAAGTCGGCAACTGGTCGCCGGACGTCACCGGATCGGGAACATTGTTCTGGAACGTGCTGCTGCCTCCTTCGGAGCTGACGGGGTAGGTCGTGATAAACATGGGTCGGATATTAAAAAGACAACCGCCCCACGGGTCAACGCGTCAATGAGGGTAGCCCGTCCCCTCCTCCGCGGTGAGCGGAGTGGTGTAGGCCGGCACTTGCCTGATGCCGTTTGCCATTGTATACACATTCATCGTGAATTCTACTTACAATATGCGCGAGGCTCAGGCCAACCTGACCAAGCTTTGCCGCTCCGGCCGGCGTTTTGTCATCTCCAACCGCAACCGCCCCGTGGTCGTCGGCCTTCCCATCGAGGACTTCGAAGCGCTGATGGAGACCCTCGACGTTCTGGCCGACCCGGCGGCCATGAAGGCCATCCAAGCGGCAAGGTCAGGCAAGACGAAATACCGCACTCTTGATCTGACCGATGAAAATTTCGGCCTCTGATCAGGTCGCGGCGTGGCTGACTGCTTTGCCGCCCCAGACCAAAAAGAGAGTTCGCGCTGCTCTGCGTGGATTGGCCAAAGGAAAGGGCGACATCAAGGGATTGCAGGGCGACCTCGAAGGCTTCAGCCGCCTGCGCATCGGCGGAATCCGCATCCTGCACCGTCAGGTCTCGGCCCGGGAAATAAGGTTGGAATACGCCAACACCCGCGACGTGGTTTACGAGATGTTCCGGCAACTGCTCGCCGGGAATAAAGACTGAAAAGAGCGACACGGAAACGCCCCCTTATGGGGTTGCAGCCGCCGTCGAGTTGTGATCATGGACACCGCGCCAACCGCGTTCCCGATGTGCGGAAATGGTCGAACAGGTTGTTCTAAGATGGCGCCGCAGCGGAGCCGGCGCTCCTTGATCGAAGAGAACTTTCACCCCGCCAGGGCGGGTTCACGACGATGCGCGGCAAACCCGAGGACCACATCGCCCTGCTCGCGACCGACTCCAGGAAACCACTGCAGGAAGTCATCAACTGTCGCGCTGTCCTGCAAATTTTCGAGCAACGCCCCCACTGGAACCCGGTTTCTTAACTTTTCGCCATCTTCGGTAGGGACGGCTGGCCAGCCGTCCGCACGTCCCAACCAAAGAGGCAGCGGCCCGCTGAGGCCAGCGGTCCCTACCGGGCGATAAGCTTTGTTAAGGCCAAAAGGTTTTTGGGAACCGGCATCACGCAAAGAATGCCCGAGGCCGGGTCGCCACCGTAGATAATTTCGAACGGACCCAGCTTGGCCAGCCCCATTGTCGCGGCCTGGGCCAAACACCCGGGCGCTCATCACCCCATGGAGGACGCAGGGCGTCGCCGGAATGTTGGCAACGGAAAGATCAAACGTCATGAAAACCTCCAACCGCTCCAAACTGCATCGGTTCATCTCGGGCAGCGCGCATCCGCTTTTGTTGCTGGCCGGCGCCGTCCTCTCGATCTGGGCCGTCTCTCACTTCCTCCTGCGCGCCGAAGAGCCGCCGGGCACCCTCCCCGAGTCCTACGCTTGGAGCACGGTGGTGAACAACCTCAACGCCATCCCCGGCGCCGAAGCAAAAGTCTTCAACAGCTACAACCAACCCTCGGTCAGCGCCAAAGGCCTGGTCGTCTTCCGCGCCCGGAGCAAAGGCCCGAACATGATGAGCGGCATCTACCGCCGCGACATGCTCACCGGCGGCGTGCTCGAGCGGGTCGCGGACCGCAACACGACGGTGCCCGCGCCGAACAACACGACTTACCCGCCGGACAACACCCTGTCCGAATTCATCGAGTTCCCGTCCATCCCGCGTCTCTCCGCGGTGGCCGGCACCATCGCCACGCGCGGCAATTCGCAACCGGTGTGGACTTACCAGCTTGACGGGGCGGACACCAAGGCGGGCACCACCGGACTCTACATGCTGCTCGGCACCAACCTGACCACCGGCGTCTCGCAACTCGGCGCCGTGCCGCCGCCGTCAGCCCCGCTCTACGGGGTCAACTATTGCCCCTACATGCAGGTGCCCGGCGCCCCCGCGGGGACGAAGTTCGACGTCTTCCCCGGCTCCCCCGCGGTGGCCGATGGCGACATTGTCGTCTTCAAGGGCAACTACACGGAGGACAGCATCGGCAAGACCGGCATCTTCTACCGCGACCCGGTGAGCGGCGGAGGTCAGGCTCCGGTGCAACTCGTGGCCAACACCTCGACGCTTATTCCCAATGTGCCGGAAAGCGCGGCCGGAACGCGCTTCGGTTCCACCGCGCCGCCCAGCGCCGCGGGTAACAAAGTGGTCTTTGCCGGCTTCGACAACGAAGAGTCGCCGACCTACGGCGGCATCTACCTCGCGCCGCTGGAACCGACCCCGACCTTGCAAACTCTCGTCGGCATCGGCGATCCCGTGCCCGGCGAAGGCGGCGCGACCTTCACCAAGTTCGGCGAAGGATTGGCCTATGACGGACGCTACGTTTCGTTCTGGGGCGCGTGGGGCACGGAGACGAAGACCCTGTGGCTCGATTGTCCGGAGGACGGCAACGCCCAGCTCCTCGCCTATTGCGCGGAATTCGTCGGCGACGACTTCCCCGTGCAGGTTCCGGTCAACCAGGGCATCTTCGTCGTCGACACGACCACGGGCATTGTCTCGATGGTCGCCCGCACCGGCGAGAACTTCGCCGACTTCCTCTTCTGGAACTTTTCCGGGCGTCCTCCCGGCGTCGGGGAAAGCGATGACACCGACGGCGAATTGCCGCGCTGGCGTTCGTCCGCCTTCACCTCCGTCTCGCAGGGCCCGAACGGCGGCTTCCTCGTCGCCTTCAAGGCGCGCAGCGGGGCGCTCGATCCGGTGGTGAACAACTACCTCGATCCCTTGGACGGCATCTACCTCGGCAACGGCGAACAAGTCGACGCCCTGCTCGACACGAGCATGCCCGGACCTTCGCTCGATCCCGCCGCGCCGGCCGGATCGTTCATTTCCTCGCTCGGTCTGGAGCGCGAATCTTTCCGCGGGGAATGGCTGGCCATCACCGCCAGCATGCTCGATCCGATCACGACCGAGAGCATGGCGGGCATCTACATCACCGCCGCGGGCGAACCGGCCAAGATTCCGGTCATCACCAGCGCACTCTCGCTCAAAACCCAAGTCGGCCGCGCGTTGGACTACCAGATCACGGCGGACAACGCGCCGGCCTCCTTCGCCGCGTCCGGCCTGCCTCCCGGCTTGAGCGTCAACACCTCCACGGGGTTGATCAGCGGCACACCGACCAAAGCGGGCAACTTCAAAGTCACCATCTCCGCGACCAATGCCGCCGGCACCGGCGCCGCGGTCCTGAAGATCAAAATCAGCAAAGGATCGCAAAAGGTCCGCTTCACCACCCCGGCCACGCAGAAGTTCCAGCCCGGCCGGAAGATCACCCTGATCGCCACGGCAAGCTCCGGACTGCCCGTCATCTTGACCAGCAGTAACCCGCGCATCCTCGCCATCCGCGGCAAGACCGCCACCATCCGGGCCAAAGGCCGGGTCAACGTCTCCGCCTTCCAACCGGGCAGCAAGGACTACAACCGCGCACCGCGCGTCACCCGGTCGATCACCATCCGCTGACCAACGAAGACAAAGGCAACACCACGGCCCCGGGACACCGTCGGCTCTGTCCGCGTCTCTCCTACGGTCTTTCGTTGCCAAGGTAGGGACGAGCGGCCCGCTCGTCCGCCTTTGTTACACCGCGCCCTCCGCGCCTCCGCGAGAGTTTCTCCATCGCGCAGCTCAATCCTCCCCGTGCTCCTCTTCCCGACCGTGTTCCTTCGCGGGCGATGCAGGCACCGCGGCACCGACCGTAACCCCAGCCCCGTGGCGATAAACCAACTCACCGCCGAAATGGCCGGCTTGGGCCACGGCGTAGCCTGCGCCGATGGCCACGAAGGCCGTCAGCACGGAAACAAAACGTCCGACGACCGGACGCGAGGCCACAGCCGCCGCTCCGATCGCCAACACCGCAGATAAAATCCCCGCATTGCGCGCACTCTCGCCCCATTCCGCATGCTCCTCGAGGACCGGTTCGGCGGACGGAATGGCGTGCTCCACTTTTTCCTCCTCTTCCTCGCCGGTGACGGTTGCCGCCACCGCACCGAGCGCGCCGAGGGAGAGCAGGATGGCGGCGAAAAGCGGCAAGTGCCAACGGCGGACGAACACCGCCGCCACAGCCATTCCGGCTCCGACCAACAGCAAAGCGACGGGGAAATGAACAATGGCCGGGTGAAGAGGGTCCGGGAGCGGGATCATTGGACCTTTTTATAATTCAGCCCCGATCCACGACAAGTCGGGCATACCGCAGGCACCGCTTCGGCTACGGTCATGCCGCAGGTTTGGCAGACAAAATACTCCGACGGCGGCGGACGTCGTCCGAAGCGGTTGAAGGCACGCTGAAAAAGCTGGGCGTGCGCACGCTCCGCGCCCCGGGCGAAGCGGAAAGTGCGCATGGCCTCGGGCACATTCTCCCGCCGCGCTGTGCGGTAGTAGTCCGGATACATGACCCGGCACTCCTGGCGCTCGTCCGCCGCGGATATGGCCAGATTTTCCCGCGTGGACTTTGGAATCTCAGTCGAAGGCTGGGGGCGCGGCACGTCTTCGCCCAACTCGCGCAGGGCGCGCCGGTGGTTCTCGCGATGGATTTCTTCCGAGGCCGCGGCTGCCCGGAAGGGCTTGGCCAGATCCGGATAACCCTCCCTCGTCGCCCGCTGCGCGCATTGGCGGTAGAAGTTTGTCGCCTCCGCCTCGCCCAAATAAGCCGACTGCAAATTTTGCACCGTCTGCGCCGGCGCCTGCGCCCAAGCCGACGCCGCAAGAGCGGCGGCACAGACAAGAAGTGCTGCGATGTATTTCATAGCGTGTTTTTCCGAGGCTCAAGCTATCGACCTCGCTCCGCCGGCGGCATGGGGTGATACCCCCGGGCACTTCGTTCGGTTTGCGTTCGAAGTCCCCGAAAATTTCAGAGTCTGCTGCCCGAGGTAAGGTGGATCGCGCCGTCCCGGCGCGATATTCCAGTTCCGCTATCGCGATGAGGACATCGCGATCCACCTTACGACGGAAGTCTGCAAGCTGAGGGACGTTGGTGTTGTGCCCAGGTAGGGACACGCGGCTCGCGTGTCCGTTGGTAATAGAGCGGACGAGCGGGCCGCTCGTCCCTACCTTTCTATCTCTTCGGCACGGCTGCTCTCACCGTCGTCCCGTTGCCCGGCTCCGCGTGGATTTCCAGCGTGCCCCCGAGCATCTCGGCGCGCTCGCGCATGCCGACCAATCCGAGATGGCCGTTCTTTTGCGCTTCGCTGGCGCGGTCCGGATGGAACGAGCGACCGTTGTCCTCGATTTCCAAACGCAGCAGCTTGTCGTCCTCGAGCAGACGGATCCTCGCCGCGGTGGCCCCGGCGTGCTTTTCGATATTGTGCAGCGCTTCCTGCGCGATGCGGAAGAGATTGGTCGCCCGCTCGCCATCGAGATCGCTCGCCGAAGGCACGTGGCATTCCACCGTGAGATCCAGCTTCACCCGCTCGCGGAAAGCGGCGGCGTGTTTTTCGATCGCGGCGGGCAGACCCACTTGATCGAGAAGCGACGGACGCAGCTGGCGGGAAAGTTCGCCCACTTCCTGCAGAACGGTCTCCAAGGCCTTGCGCACCTCGGCCAACTCCTTGCGCAGCGCATTCGAGCGCACATTGCGCCGCGCCAAGGCGATGCGCGTCGTCGTCGCCGAGAGCAGCTGCGCGATGTTGTCGTGCAGCTCCCGGCTCAAGGCATGCCGCTGCTCCTCTTGCAGTCGCAGCAACTCCCGCGCGAGCAGGCGCAGCGCGGGCAAATCCGATTCCGTCGCCGCTTTGGCGTCCGCTTCGATCCTCTGCCGCAGGGCCTGGAGCTGTTCGGTCAAAGGCTCCGGCTCGGTCGATTGACCGTCGAAGCACGCGTCGATCAACCCCGGACCGCCATGCAACGCCGCACACAATCGCCGCCCTTGCGTCCACACCGATTGCAGGTCCGCCGTGCGCTCCGCACCTGCCGCGGCGCACGCCGCGTAGTGCCCCCTTGCTTCCTCGATGCGACCGAGCAGGAGCGACGCCTCGGCCCGGATGGCCGTTTGCCAGAAGGCGTCCTCCGTGGCCAGGCGCTCGAGCACCTGCGCCGCCAAGCCGGCCGCGGTCTCCTGCTCCCCGAGCAAAGCATGGAGCGAAGCCGCATTGATCCCGCAATACGCGTCCCCGTCGCGGCGGTAGCCGTCGAGGTAAAAGGCCAACGCACTTTGCAGATGCGCGCGCCCCTCCTCCGCATCGGGGCTGCGCCAAGCGAGGTCCTTGTTGACTCGCCCGACCAGCCCGAGCAATTCGGCATCCGGCGGCACGCTGATGAGCAACTCGCTCAACACCTGCCGCGCTTCTTCCGTTTGTCCCGTGCGGGCGAGAGCCAAAGCCAACTCCCGTCGCATCGGCGCCGCCGCCGCCCGATCCCGGGCACGATCCAACTCCCTCGGCGACGGTTTCCGCCGACTGCGCGGAGGTCGCTCGCGCCCCGACTTCCCGGATTTTGCGATTGGGGACACTGCGGAATTGGATCTACCACGCCACCCCGCCAATAGCAGCATCGTTATTCATAGGCTATTCACCCCAGCCCCATCGACCTGCGGCGGGAAAAACAGGCCACGCCGCGACAAACGGATGTGTCGGTTGCTGCTCGGTGGCGCGAGTAGGGTCCGACAACTTGCTGGTGCGGGCGGGCGCTGCGCCATTTGAGTCGGCAACCAGGGCCCTGTGCGCCATGATGCGCCCGCCGCTCATGCCGTCGTTCCGCTACCGCGCCTTCATCAGCTACTGCCATCAGGACCGCAAAGCCGCTGCCCGGCTGCAGACGGCCCTGGAAAACTTCCGCCTGCCGCGCGATGCCGCCGCACGCGCCGGATTGCCGGAACGGCTCCGTCCCGTTTTCCGGGATCGTGAAGTGCTGGGGAGCAGCCACGACCTGAGCGCCGCCATTTGCCAAGCGCTGGATGACAGCGAATACCTCGTCATTGTCTGCTCGCCTGCCGCTGCCGCCTCGCGCTGGGTTGCCGCCGAGACCCGGCATTTCATCGAGCGGCGCGGGGCGGAAAACGTCCTCTGTTTCATCGTTGACGGGAATCCCAACGCCGGCCCGGCCGAACACGAATGCCTCCCCGAGCCTCTGCGCAGCGTGCAGACCGGACGCGAGGTCTTGGCCGCCGACGCCCGGCCGCAAGGGGACGGCTGGCGCGATGCCGTGATCAAAACCCTCTCCGGCCTCACCGGCCTGCCCTTCGCGGCGTTGGCGCGACGCGAACAGACACGCCTGCGCCGCCGGGCCATGGCGTGGGCCGCTTCGGGTCTCCTTCTCGCCGTCATCTTCGGCGTCCTCTCGGTCTTCTCCGCGCGCAAGGCCGCTGCCGCGCGGGAAGCGGCCGAAAGGGCGGAACTCATCTCCGGATACCTTCAGGACATCCTCTCGCAATTCACCCCGCGGGGAAGCGATAACGTCGGGCGGGCCGCCCTGCTGCCTTTGATCGACGCCAGCACGACGCCCGAGCGGCTACGGCGGTTGGAGGGCGATCCCTTGGCGCTCCTCCGCGTGCGTCTCATCCTCGGCCGAGCTTACCTCGAACTCAACGCCGCCGACCGCGCCCTTCCCCTGTTGGAAGAGAACGTCGCTCTGGCCCGGAAACTATACGGCCCGGATCACAATGCCACCCTCACGAGCCTGTGGGCCTTGGGCAACGCTCTCAACGCGCTCGGCCAACACGAACGCGGTGCGGAGGTTCATCGGAACCTTCTCGATGTGTTCCTGCGCAGGTTCGGGGAGAAAAGCGAGGAAGCCCTCGGCGCCATGACCAATCTCGGTGTCTCTTTGGAGGCCGCCGGCCGACAGGATGAGGCCATGGCTTTGAGAGTGCGCGTCTACGAACTGGGACGGCAATTCATGCCCGCCAACCACATCGGCTTCCAAAGCGCCCGGCAGAACTACGCCGGGTTCCTCATGGACAAGGGCGAGCCCGCGGAAGCTTTGGTTGTCTTGGAGGAACTTGAGCGCGACCAGCTCGCTTCACCCGGACCCGACCACCTCGGCAGCTTGGAAACGCAGGTTCTCCTCGGCACGGCATACGAGGCAAACAACCAACCGGAACTTGCAGCCGATGCTTTCTCCAGCGCCGCACAAGGGCTGGCGCGGATCCAGGGCGAGGACAACTCGGGCGCCCTTTCCAGCGCTTTCCGATTGGTGCACGTTCTTCACAACCTCGGGCGCAAAGACGAAGCGGTGGCCGCGACAGAGCGCTACTTCGGCAACCCCTTGGACCCGCAGAAGCTGGGCATCATCGGCAAAAATCCGGCGGACCTGCCGCGCTGACCACGAGACCCGAAGACCCAAGGTAGGGACGAGCGGACCGCGTGTCCCTACCCTCGACCGAAACGGGTCTGGCAAGGTGGATCGCGCCGTCCCGGCGCGATGTTCCAGTTCCGCTATCGCGATGGGGACATCGCGATCCACCCGCCGACGGAAGTCTGCAAGCAGAGCGGACGAGCGGGCCGCTCGTCCCTACCCCCAGAACCTTGTCGCGCAAATTCAGCCTTGGCGTTTGGCGCGGGCCAGGGCGAGGAAGTTGCGGAGGTAATCGCCGCTCTGGTTGTAGTCGTCGACCACCGCCGGGTGGAACTGGCAGGTGTAGGCCGGGCGGCGGGTGCTCTTGATGGCCTGGACATACGAGCTTTTGGCGATGAGCACGAATTCCTCGTGGCGCGGGTCCTGGAGGAAGAACGGATGGATGGCCCAGCTGTGGATTTCCACCGCACGGAAGGGATTGGGCAGACCGCGAAAGACGGGGTCGTCAACATGGTCGGGCACGATTTCCACCACGTCGGGCGTCTGGCCCTGGTCGAGGTGGAAGATGGAGTCGTCGAACCATCCCATCCAGTAAGCGAAGGTCAGACCGTAGGCCATGGCGTAGAACTGGTTGCCGGCGCAGATGCCGAGCATGGGAATCTCGGCGTTCTCCCGGATGACTTCGAATTCGCCGTAATATTCGAACATGGGCATGTATTGGTAGTCGGCATTGTTGCCGCTGCAGATGAGGGCCATCGGGGGATTGCGCAGGCTGCGCAACACGGCGAGGGACATCTGGTGATGCGGCACGGTGACCACGGGATAGCCGCAGTTTTCGACAAACTTGGCCAACTGCGTGTAGGTGAATCCGTTCATCTGGTTGCCGACCAGCAGCACGTAGTCGCCGTCGGGAACTTCCGGCACCGGCGCCTCTCCGCGCACGTAGGGAATGACCATGTTGAGGATGGCCTGCAGCCCGTGCTGGTCGCGGATGCAAAGCCGGTAGTAGCGCGCGTTGACCGGCTCGAAGTCGATGGTGTTGGTGTAGGTGTTGTTGCCGGCGACCGACGTGCCGGGAATGTCGGTCCACTGTTTGCCGTCCGCGCTCGACTGGAAATGGAAATCCTTGAGCCAGCCGGAAGCGGGCACGGTGCTCGGCGTGGAAAGCATCCAGAACCGCGTGACGGGCACCGGGGCGCCCATGTCGAAGGCGACCCAGGAGAATTCCTCGCCGGCCGCGGGCGGCTCGCTGTTCCACGAACTGAGCAGGCCGAGATCGTTCCACTCGATGATATTTTCCGGATCTTCCCCGCCGGAAGCGCTGATCGCCGCGACAGGGGCACGCAGAAAGCCGGCGAAGGTGCGCGAGCCGGCCACGTCGACATGGAATCGCGTCATGGCCCACGCGCTCTCCGCCCCGTCTTCCGCCACGGTGCGGGCCCGCCAGTAATAGGTGCCGTCGGCCAGTTCGTGCCCGGGCTCGATCTGCTTGCAGGTGTTGAAGCGGTCGAGCGGCTTGATCCCCTCGTAGACCGTGGTGGCGCCGCGGGGAAATTCCGGGTCGGCCGAGATCTCGAAGGTCATGGTGAACTCCCCGCGCAAACCCGCCGGATTCGCCGCCGAAAAGATCGGACGGTCGTTGGTCAGGGTCATGTCCAACTGCGGGTTGTTGTGCAACGACGGCGCCGCCACCTCGCGGGGATCGCGATGCAGCGGCGGATGGACGGTGGCGCGGAGGTGCTTGAGGGACATGGCGGGCTCTCCGGGTCAGGCCACGGGTTTGACGTGGGGTTCCTGGTTGAGGGTGCTGTCTTCGGTCGGCACCAGATGGTGCGATCCGCGGGCTTTGGGATGGACCCAGAAGTGCCCGACCGGTGCGTTGTGGTGTTTGATGTGCACCATATGCGCGCGCGGCTTTTTGCCCGTCTTGTCGTGCAGGGCGTAGACGACGAAGGGAATCAGCCCGACCACGAGGAAGCTGATGATGAGCAGAGTGACATAAATCTCCGAGCCGTCCGCGCCGGGAAGGCCGCTGGGCGGGTAGAAGGAGATGATGAAAGCGACCAAGGAGACGAGGAATCCGGTCGTCGCGACGATGAGCTTGAACGGCTTGCCGCCCGGCACGTTGTAGGCGCGCTTTTTCTCCGGCATTTTCAGGACGAGTTTGATGTAGCCCAGGAAGAGCAGGAAGTAGGTGATGAGGTAAAGCACCACGGTCAGGGACAGGGCGATGAGGAAGGACATGTTGCTTCCCCCTCCCCCGTAGGTCAGGACCACGATCGCCACCGAAGTGAGGAGCAACTGGAAGACGACGAGGGCCACGGGCACGCCGTTCTTGTTCACCTTGGCCATGGCGTGCGGCAGGATCCCCTGCTGTGCGGTGACATACATACCGCGGGAGGGTCCGACGATCCACGAGGTGATTTCGGCCACCACGCCGAGCAGCAGGACGGCCGCGATGATGCGCACGACCCATTCCAGTCCGGCACCGTAAGGAAGGATGAGCGCCTCGAAGGTCTGGACCACGCCGGCGCTGAGGTTGATTTTGTCCAACGGAATGACCGCGGCCACGGCCAGACCGCCGATGGAACTGAGACCGATGGCGGCAATGACCAGCAGGAGCATGGCCAGCGGATAGTCGCGGCTCGGGTTGGTCATTTCGTTGACGTGCGTGGCGGAAGCTTCCACGCCCATGTAGCTCAGGATGAAGGCCACGAAGACGACGAGCGTGCCGATCTTGGTGAAATCCGGGAAGAACGTGGCGGCATCCATCGTGATCTGGACCTTGTCACCGGTGGCGATGTGCAGGATGGCCAGCACGACGAGGATGGCCGCCGGAACAAGGATCCCGCCGAGGAAGCCGGCTTTGGCGATGCGCGCGGTGTATTTCGTGCCGCCCAACTGGGTGAAGGCGAGGAACCAGACAATGACCAGCGCGGCGACCGTCTTGACGAACGGGTCGTTGTTCAATGCCGGCCACGCGAGAATGTAGGACAGCGCGCCGAGCACGAAGTAGAGCATGGGGATGAAGCCGATGGCGATTTCCAGGTAGGTGAAGGAAATCGCGGCGAAGCCCCAACGTTCGCCCAGCGTTCCGGAGACCCACGAAAAGACGCCGCCTTCCTCCCACCCCTCGACCGTGGCCATTTCCGCGGCGCAGAGAGCCACGGGAATGAACCAGAGGAAACCTCCCAGCAGGAGGAAGAAGACGAGGCTGAAGCCGGAAGTGGCGAAGGTCGGGTATTCGTAAACGGCCATGACCATCGAAGCGGTGATGGCGAAGAATCCGAAAAGGCCGAGGCCTTTGTAGGGCTTGTCTGCGGTTGTAGCGGTGGTGGACATGTCGGGGTGTTTCTTTTGGTGTGTGGGTTGGTTCAGAAATTCACGTTGAGGATCGCGCCGATGACCCAGGCGTTGGGGATGCTGCCGGTCGCGCCGGGATTGACGATGTATTGCACGTCGGGCTGGATCCACATCCACTTGTTGATGGCGATTTGGTAGGACCACTCGAAGACCATCTCGTAGAATTCCGGCGACTCGTCCTGCGAGCGCTGTCGGGAGCGGAGATCGGAGCTGTAGCTGCCGTAGGCCACGCCGAAAACGGCGCGGTCCTCGCTGCGGTGCGGAATGAGCCCCTGATACTGCACGCCGCCGGAGACGAAGTAGGGCAGTTGCGCCATGTCTTCCTGCGGCGAGAGGGTGAAAGCGGACCAGAGATACAAACCTTCGGAAGGACGCCCCTGCTCCTGGAAGACCATCTGATCGGCCAGCCAGTAGAAGCCGTAGAGATTCGAGATGTTGGCGCCGCCGAGATAGTTCTCGTAGTTCCAGCCCGAGTAATAGGCACCGAATTTGTAGTGGCCCGCGTAGCCCGGATCCTCCGCCGTTTTGCCGAAGGACGGCGTCCACCCGGCTTCGGCAAAGACAAGCGCGCCGTCGCCGGGTTCGATGGCGTAATTCAGTCCATGGTAAGCGATGACGCCGATGCGATCCGAGAGCTGGTAAACCCCGGCCTGCGCATACCATTCGGGCTGGGTGAACTTGGCGTGGATACCCCAAGACGACGCGGGCATGGCCGTGCCTCCGGTGTTGAATGGGAGGCTGATCGGGTTACCGCAGAAGGCGAGGTTGGAGTAGTAGCTGTAGAGTTCGGACGCGGCGAAACTGTTGAACAAGGAGAGCTGGCCGATCTTGATCGAAAGCGCGTCGTCGAAAAAGTTCTGCCGAAGGTAAAGTTCGTTGAACATGAAGGTGTTCGGACCGTAGTCGGTGGAGATTTGGAAATTGTTGCCCACCGTCTGCGACAGGTTGCTGCCGTTGTTGTCCGCCCACGACCAGACGATCTTGCCTCCTTTCCAGCCGGCCAACTTCTCCAGATCGAGATTGAGCTGGAAGAAGAGCATGCTGTTGTAGGCGAAGCCCTGCGAGAGACCGCCGGACACATTGCCGAGGAAATAGGCCGTGTAGGCGCCGAAAAAGCTGACGCCCGAATCGGCCAAGTCTTGCCGCAGGCTGGTCGGCGGGATCGCCGTGTGCTCGTGGGGCCGTCCGAGCCGGGTGACGGGCCAATCCTCCACTTCGACCACCGGAATAATCGACGTTCCGTCCCACCACATCCGCACTTCCTCGTCGAAGGAGCGGGGCGGCGGAACGTTCTCCGCGCCCGCGGCGCGATGCGGCGCGCCCACTGCCGAAAGCCAGACCGCGAAAACGGCACCCGCCAGGCGGGCGAAACGGCGCAATCGGCAGGGAACGTGCTGCATCTCTCGGGGGACGGAGGCTCCCTCAGTGGTGGTATCCCGTCCCCTCTTCCGCGGTGAGCGGTTTGCTCACGGGATGCTTGGAGAAATAGTCCACAGCGCGCTTGAAGTCCTCCACCAACAACGTGACGAGGTCCCGCGAGACGCCGTTGCGGACCAGAATACGCTGGACGACCAAGTCCTCGCGGTTGGCCGGCATGCTGTAGGCGGGAACCTGCCATCCGCGGACGCGCAGGCGGTCGGCCAAGTCATAAAGCGAATAAGGCGTATCCGCCCCGTCGCGCAGCTTCCAACTCACGCAGGGGATGCCCTCGTGGGGTTGTCCGCCGTAGATGACCTCGAACGGACCGATCTTGGGCAGTTCGCCGGCGAAATACTGCGCGCTGTCATAGCAGGCCTGATGGATCTGGCGGTAGCCCTCCCGGCCGAGGCGGAGGAAGTTGTAGTATTGCGCGATGATCTGGCCGCCGGGGCGCGAGAAGTTCAGCGCGAAGGTCGGCATGTTGCCGCCGAGATAGTTGACGTTGA